>NZ_JBIVPA010000003.1:526106-710951 GCF_044754405.1 Streptomyces sp. NPDC093089 | reverse complement strand
CCCGCGGAGCGGGTAAGAGGCTGCTGCGCAGCCTCACAGCGAACACCCCCCGCTTCGCGGGGGGTGTTAAACCGAGCCGCGTTGCGGCTCGAGCCCGGCTTCGCCGGGCCACGTCCCTCCGCTTCGCTCTGGGACGTGCGGGGGTTCCGCTGCGCTTCACCCCTGCTCCGAGCCGCGTTGCGGCTCGGAGGGAGGTTCGCTGCGCTCTCCTCCCTCTCATGCTCCTCGGCTTCGCCTCAGATCATGCACCCGCTTCGCGGGGGCTGGCCGCAGCAAAGCGGGTGCACGACTGACGTGCTGTCAGGCTGTTTCCTTCGTTCCAGACTTTGGGTGAATCCGGATCTGCGGGCCGTGCCCTTCCCCATGAAGCCCTGGGCCGCTCTCGTGGGGAAGGGCACGGCGGTCAGTCGCGGTGCCTGCTGGGCTTGGCAGCTTTGCTGTTCGGCTCGCGGTGGATCTCGTGTGCTACCTGACTCAGTTCGTCCGCGCCGTAGGCCGTGCGGATCCCGGAGGGGGTCATGCCGCTGGCTTCGGCGAGTGCTTCCAGGCGATAGGGACGGGTGCCGTGGAACTCCCTTCCGTAGGCCAGGAGTCGACGGATCTCCGCATCGGCCGCGGACTTGCGGGCGCGCGCTTCCTCGAGGGCCAGGAGGAGCGGATCGATGTCGAGGCCGTCGCCGGCGGCCTCGAGGTGGTGTGCGTCGTCGATCCTGTGACGTTCGACGGCGGCACAGGCGTCGGGGTAGAGGTCGGCTGGAGTGACGGCGTCTGGGGTGGGCATGGGGTTGCGAATGGCAGCGAGATCGGCAACGAGATCCATGTTTGTGACAGTCGCATTATTTTGCGTTGATCGCAAATCCTAAGTGTGGCTACAGCTCCGGCCACACATGGGGCTCCGTGTAGGTGTGCCATCCCAGGAAGAACCAGTCCGCGAGGTCCGACAGCCTCTCGATGCAGGCGTCGTAGTACTCACGCGGCTCCGGCCGTGGAAAGTTCGGGTGACTCATCCAGGCCGGTACCTCAGTGGCTAGATGCTAGAAGCCCTGCGCAAGCCACCTGAGGCACGCATCAGCGTCTTGCAGACGCTCGCAGACCGTACGCGCGGCTGTCTCCAGACGTGCGAAGGCGTCGCGGTCCTAGACAAGACCGCACCGCAGCCGCAAAAGAAAACTTCCCGGCTCGCTGCGGAACTCATGCTCCAGGATCTTCAGCTCTTCGTCCATGACCCAGCATGCTCCCAGGCGCCGCCGACAGTCACCGATGCCGGCGAGGTGCCCCCACGTCACCTGCGGGGTGTGTACCAGGGCACGAGGCGCAGGAGGAGGTCGAGGGTGCGGGTTGCGGCTTGGCGGGTGGCGGTGGTGGGGGCGAAGGCTGCCGCGAGGGCGAGAGTGGCGGTGATCGCGCCGAGGGTGGCGGCGAGGGCGAGCAGGAGGCGTGTGAGGTGGGCGGAGTGGAGGGCGGTGGTGATGAGGAGGCCGAAGACGATGGTCGTGAGGACGGCTGCGGCTCGGGTACGGACGCGTGTGGGGTGGTGGGGGTTCATGGCTGGCTCCTGGTCGTCGTCGGTGCCCCGCGGTAGCGGGTGCTGACCACCAGTGGGCCAGAGTCGGATTTCCGTCCGGGCAGGTACTTCTCGGGGTTGTAATGGTCGGTATGGCACGAGGAGCGCCGAGTCCGGCTGATCAGCAGGTGGTTCGTGAACTCGCGGCCCGGGGCGTGGTGGTGACGCCTAGCCGGCTGGAGAGCTGGCGGCGTGCCGGGTTGCTGTCGCGTCATCGGCGGCGGGGCCTCGGCCGGGGCCAAGGGTCGGTGGTGGAGGCGGTCGATCCGGTCGTGGTCGAGACCGCGGCGGCGCTGGCGCGGCATCTGCGGCAGGGACGGAACCGACGGCTGGCCGTGCTGGACTGGTTCGCCGAGGCCGGCATGCCCGTGCTCCCGGGCGCGGCGGTGGTGCCCGAGCCGCCGGCAGGGGCGGTGCGTGAGGCGCTGGTGTGGGTGTTGGAGGGGTCGGTGTCGCAGCGGCTGCTCGAGGTCGCGCGGGGCGCGGCGGGGGCGGGTGAGGAGGGGCAGGATGCGCTCTATGCGGTGGCGGGCCGGATGCTCGCGGCGCGACCCCATCGTCGGCCGGTGCATCCTGCGGTGATGCGGGCGGCGTTGTTGGCGGGTGAGGATCCGCCGGACGAGCCTGGCTCCGGTGGTGTGGTGCATCTGTTCGCGGCGCTCGGGCTGGGGCCGCAGGAGGTCGGGGCCGAGGCGCTGGCCGAGGGGTTCGCTGCGGTCGGCATGTTTGATCTGACGGCCGGCGAGTGGGCGCAGATGCTGGGCGCGGCCGAGCGCGGCGAGGCGCCGCCGGTGCCGTGGGAGCTGCTCGGCGAGGTGGACTCGGTGGAGCAGGTGCTCGGGGCGAGTGACGAGGAGTTGGTAAGGGCGCGGACGGTGCTGATCGGGCTGCGGCCGTTCTACGCGATGTACATGCTGCACGGCTTGTTCATGCCGGACACCCCCGGGCTGGCCGCGCTGCGGGCACGGATCGATGAACGTGGCTTGGGCCCGGTCCTGGACCAGGTCATCTCGATCAGCCCCACACCCCAGCAGTTCGCCGAAGGTCTGGTGGCCTGCCTCGGCGGCATGCTGGACGAGCTTTACGAAGCCCTCATGACACAACTCGCCACCGACTCACATGTCTTCCGCATTCCCGGCGACGAGCACGGCGCCGCCGGGTTCATGAACACCTGGACCCACACCCTGCATGAGCAAGCCAATGGAGGCACCGGCTTCGGGGACGGTGCGTAGGGCACCGCCTGAGACCCGCTAAGACCGTGTCCTATGTGGTGAGGCGGAGGAGTCGTTTGTAGCAGCAGATGGCTGCGGCGAGGCCGAGGAAGGCCAGGTAGTTGCGGGGGTGGCGCTCGTAGCGGTGGTTGAGCCGGCGGTAGCCAGTCAGCCAGGACATCGTGGGCTCGATGCCCCCTCCGCAGTGGGTCCACGCGGAACAGGACAGCACCCTGTTGTACTGGACCATCGGTGATGACTGTGTCTACGTGGTCAGCCGGCACGAATCCGGACTGACCAAAGTCACCGCCCTGGACGTGGGCAGCGGTCAGGCCTGCTGGCATCACGCCGTCGATAGCGATCTCGTCGGACGGTCGGCAGCGGCGCACTGTTGTCTCTACCTCACCACCACGGATGCTGGCGTGATCACGTTGGACGCTGGCACCGGTCGGGAACGATGGCGGACGGAAAGGGTGGAAGGAGCGGTCAGCGAGCTGCGGCAGCTGCGCACATCGGTGACGGTGTCGTCTATCTCGGGCTGTGGCAGCCTCGGTGCCTCCTGGCTCTCGACGCCGGTACGGGGGCGGAGCTGTGGAGGAAGAGGACCTCTGGCTCCTTCTCCGCGGCGCCGTTTACCGCGTCTGGCGTTGTCTACGGAGGCCATCGTGGTGGAGTCCTGCACGGCTGGAACGCACGCTCGGGAAGAGAAGTCTGGCGTGCTGAGGTGATGTGGGACGAAGCCCGGCAGGGTGCCCCGCTCATCGCCGGCGACAGAGCGTACGTGACGGGCAGTAACGGCAAGGTCCACGCGCTCGCCCTGCACTGCACTGCTGAACGGTGCCCCGCGCCGCTCAGGAGGCATCGCCTGGCGGAGCAGTCGGTGCCAGGACGTACATAGCCCCTTCCAAGATCACAAAAGGTGATCGCGGGGTGACGGTTTGTCAGTGGCGGGTGCTTGGATAGGACGGTCGCGCAGGGAGGCGCGGCACGACCAGGGAGGGTCTGAGGCTTGCCGTTCATCAGGGAGTACACGAAGAGCGACGGAACCGTGGTCCGAGGGCACTGGCGGGCGCCGGCGGGGACGGCGCGGCAGACGGCGATCGCCGTGGGGATCGTGGTGGCCGTGGGGATCTTCGGGAACACCGGTACGTCGGCGGGCGGCGGGGCGAGCGCGGAGCAGTTACCTGGGCCGCGGTCCTCAACGCAGGTGACGTATCCGATTAAATGGCCCGGCTGGGACAAGCCCGTTCCCCGCTCGACTCCAGCGGCGAAGTACCCGATCCCGTGGCCGGGCGGTCCAAAGCTGGTTTCCCGGCCGGAGCCGACCATGTCGTATCCGATCAAGTGGGACCGCAGCGGGAGCGGAGGGTGAGTCGGCGCGTTCCTGCGAGGCGGCGGTCGGCTCGTCGGCGGTCACGCAAAGCGTCTGGTGTCGAGCAGCTCGTCCTTTTCGGTGGCGGCCTGGTCATCGTGTGGGCCGTGTTCATGGGCGTTGCGAGCTTCCTGGGCGCCCGTCCGTGGGTCCTGGTCGTTCTGCTTCTGGTCGGCGGCGGAGCTGTGGCGCTCTGGGTGGTCAGACGGCAGCAGGCGGCGCAGTGGGAGCGGGTGGGGGCACAGGGGCTGCGCTACGCGCTGACGCACCTCGACGCGCTGCACCATCGGGAGTTCGAGCACGCGGTGCGCGATCTGATGCGGCGGGACGGGTGCACGGATGCGGTCCAGGTCGGCGGCGCGGGCGACAACGGCGCGGATGTGAAGGCGACCGACCCCTTCGGGCGGCGATGGTCTGTTAACTGCACCTCGGTTGGGTCGTTGAGCGGGACAACGACAAACCCGCCAAGGAGCCCCATTGCCCAAGGACCTGCGACGCGAACTGATCGAGGGACGTCACGACGTGCCCCGTATCGGTTCGGTGGTCCAACTGCTTCGCAAGTTCCCGCCGTACGCCGTGGTCGATGCTGCCGGCGTCCTGGTCGCCCCAGCCGAGTCGTACCTCAAGGATCTCGCCCTCGGTGACAACAGCCCGGCCACCTGCCGCAGCTACGCCTACGATCTGCTGCGCTGGTTCCGGCTGCTGTGGCTGCTGGACGTCGACTGGGAGAAGGCCACCGAGGCGGACGCCGCCGCCATGGTCGGCTGGCTCCGGACGGCGAAGAACCCGCAGCGCCACCGCAGCAATCCGTCCGCCCCACCGCCCGGGTCGGTGAACACCCGCACCGGCAAGCAGTACCTGAAGGCTGGATACGCCCCGAGCACGATCAACCACGCTCTGACCGTCGTCAGCGGCTTCTACGCCTTCCACCGGCACTACGGCCGCGGCCCGGTGGCCAACCCGGTTCCGGAATCGGTGCAGCGCCGACGGGCCCTGGCCCATAGAAGCCCGGACGAGCCGACGCCGTTGCACCGCCGGGGCCGACTGCGGCAGCGGACCTCACAGAAGCAGCCGCGGGCGATCCCCGACACGATGTGGGACGAGCTGTTCGCGGCCATGAACCACGACCGTGACCGAGCCCTGCTCCAGCTCTACGTGTCCAGCGGAGCCCGCGCCAGCGAACTGCTCGGAATCACCATGGGCGACATCGACTGGTCCGGCCAGCAACTGCACGTCATCACCAAGGGCACCGATCTTCGCGAGCCGGTCCCCGCCAGCCCACAGGGCTTCCTGCTGCTGGCCGCCTACCTCGACGAGGCTGGCGTTCCCGCCGCCGATGAGCCGGTCTGGCGGACTCGTCACGGCGCCGAGAGGCCCCTGACCTACTGGGCGATGCGTCGCACCCTCCAGAGGGCGAACGCCCAGCTTGGTACCAACTGGACCCTCCACGACCTCCGGCACACCGCTGCTCAGCGGATGGCCAACGACCCCCACCTGACTCTCTCGGAAGTACGCGCGATCATGCGACACACCGCCTTGGCCACAACAGGCATCTACCTAACGACCCGCGTCGAGGATCTCTTCGACAAGCTCCAGGAGCACTACAACCGGCCGCGCGTCGAGCGGTCCTTCGCTCCGGGCTACGACCCCGCTGACGTCCGGGCGGTGTTCGGTGGCTAACGTCCAGGGCACCCTTGCCTCGACCTACACCGCCCGCAATCGCCGGACTCTGTTCCGGGGCATGGACTTCGACGAGCCGGTCGCCACCCGCTTTCCGGATGCCGCGGTCAAGGCCGCACCGGCCCCTCGGCCGGACAGCCCGCCAGCACCCTTCGGCGATCTGACCCAGGCCTCGATCCAGCATCTGTGCTCGCTGGTCGAGCAGATCGTGCCGGGTCGCACCCACTCCACATACGAGAAGCGCCGTCGCGGCCTGCGGCTGCTGTTCACTCATCTGGAAACCCTGCCCGGAGCTGACTGGCAGGCGAAGTGGGAGGCCAGCCCGTTCGACGGTGACAAGGCACTGCCGGTCAAGACCTTCGTCATCTCCGACCGGGCCCAGGACCGACATGACGTGACCTCGGCGGCAAAGCTGGCGTTCTGCGCGCGGGTGATCCAGCCCTCGGTCGGTGGATTCCGTGCGAACACCTTCAGCGACTATCCCGAGTGGTTCGGGCCGGCCAGCCACGATCCTGCCCTGGACGTCTTCTATGCAGCCGTCGACGCCCGCCCTGACCTGGGGTTGAGTTACCGCATCCGTATCAAGTTCGACGTCGCTTGCGCGCTCACCACCCAAGGCATCGCCTTGGGGCACCTCACTCCAGAGACCCTGCTGCACTACTCGCTGGAGTGCCGACGTCTGGGTGTCACACACGGCGCCAGGGGTGATCAGTCGCGCTTCGCGGCTCTGGGCGCCTGGGAGATCCTGCATTCGATCGGACACTTTCCGCCCGGCACCCCCTCCACGCTGCGGAAGTTCATCTACACCGGGCAGCTCACCCCCGAGCAGATGGTCGACCGCTACCCGCTCCGCAGCCAGGCCGTCCGGCAGGTGATCATCGACTACCTCGTCCGCCGGCAGGCTGATACCGACTACATCACCCGGGACGGCCTGGCCCGTCTGCTGGCAGGGACCTTCTGGTCGAAGATCGAGAAGATCTGCCCCGGACAGGCCGACCTCACCCTCAGCCAGGACATCTGGGACCAGTGGAGGGCGGAGATCGCCTTCTGGGAGAAGGACCGTAGCCGAGAGCGAAAGAACATCGAGTCGATTCTCCTGGCGATCCGCGGCTTCTACTTGGATCTGCAGTCCTGGGCCGTCGACGAGCCCGAGCGCTGGGGCTCTTGGGCGGCTCCCTGCCCGGTTCGCCCCCAGGATCTGAAGGGGTTCTCCAAGCGTCGTCGCGAGATTAACCGGCGCATGGCCGACCGCACCCGGCAACGGCAGCCGTTGCTGCCTGACCTGGTGAAATACGTTGAGGAACGGCACGAACGACTCCTGGGGCTGCTCGAAGCCGGGCGGCAGGTCAGTCTGGGCGAGCCCTTCGAGTACGACGGCCGCCGTTACCGCCGCAGCAACTCGAAGAAGGACCAGCGGCTGGTCAAGGTCGAGGCCGAACCCCCCGTCCGCGTCCATGACGAAGAAACCAGTGAGCTGATCAACATCACCCTCGCTGAGGACTCGGCGTTCTGGGAGTGGGCCGCGGTTGAGGTCCTGCGGCACAGCGGCATCCGAATCGAAGAGCTGTCAGAACTCACCCACCTCAGCATTCGCCAATACGAGCGACCCAATGGCGAGATCATCGCCTTGCTAGTGATCGCCCCGTCGAAGAACGACCGCGAACGAGTCATCCCCATGTCGGCCGACCTCTTCCACGTCGTCGCCCAGATCATCCGCCGCCACACCCGCGACGGCCGGACGATCCCGCTGGTCAGCCGCTATGACGGGCACGAGAAGAGCTGGTCAGACCGCATGCCCTTCCTCTTTCAGCGACAGGTCGGCACCATCCGCAGCGTCCTGGCGACCGGCACCATGCTCAACATGCTCCGCCGGACCTGCCAAGAGATCGGCGAGACGAACAAAGCCTTCGCCGGACTGACCTTCACCCCGCACGACTTCCGACGGCTCTTCGCCACCGAGATCGTCAACGGCGGACTGCCCATCCACATCGGTGCTGCGTTGCTCGGCCATCTCAATCTCCAGACCACTCAGGGATACGTCGCGGTCTTCAACGAGGACGTCGTCGCTCACTACCAGCAGTTCCTGAACAACCGCCGGTCCCTGCGGCCAGCCATCGAATACGGCGAGGTCACCAAGCAGGAGTGGGCTGAGTTCGAGGAGCACTTCGAGAAACGCAAGGTCGAGCTGGGTAACTGCGCTCGCCCTTACGGCACCCCATGCCAACACGAACACGCCCCGTTGACTGAACGAACCAGGTTGATTGTGCAGTTCAGGGCACAGGTGACGTTGCGGCCCAGTACGGTCTGCGGTCGTGATGGACGATCGTGTGCCCGAGCGGGATCTGTCGAGGTTGGCCGTTCCTCGGTGGGGTCGGCTGATGGAGACCGGCGACCGGTACGAGCCCTACCGGCTCGTCGACGGCAACGGCGCGGCCGTGGCGCCGGTCGCGGTGTTCTTCCAGGAACTGCTCGCTGCCGGGAAGGCGGCGGCGACCGTCCGCTCCTACGGGATGGACCTGCTGCGATGGTGGCGGTTCCTGCACGCGGTCGAAGTGCCGTGGGATCGAGCGACACGCGTGGACGCTCGGGATTTCAGCTGCTGGATCCAGCTGACAGTCAAGCCGCGAGCGACCGCGGGCAAGCGGCGGCCAGCCCGCACCGTCGGCGCCCCGAACCCGGTGACCGGGAAAACCACCCCAGGGCCCGGCTATGCCCCGTCGACCGTCGCCCACAGCGAGACGGTGCTGCGCAGGTTCTACGACCTGCACCGTGATGCCGGATCCGGACCGCTACTCAACCCGTTCCCGCTCGACCTGGCGCGTCGCTCCGGCCGCGCGCACGCACACCACAACCCGATGGACGCCTGGGCGCCGAAGCGGACAGGCCGCTACCGACCCACGGTCCCGCGCCGGATTCCGCGCTCGATCCCCGACGAGTGGTTCAACACGCTGTTCGCGGCGCTGCCGTCGAACCGGGACCGGGCCCTGATCGCGTTCTGGATCTCCAGCGGAGTCCGGGCCTCGGAGCTGATCGGCGTCCGGCATTGCGACATCGACCCGGGACAGCAGCTGATCAGCGTTGTACGGAAGGGCTCCCGAGCACGGCAGCAGGTGCCGGCCTCGGCGGACGCGTTCGTGTGGCTGCGGCTCTACCAGCAGGAGCTGCACGGGCTGGTGCCGCGGGGCCGGACGCAGCCGGTGTGGTGGACGCTGCGGCGTCCGTTTCAGCCGCTGACCTACCACGGCGCCCACCGCATGTTCGAGCGGGTAAACGCCACCTTCGGCGCCGACTGGACCCTTCACGACCTTCGTCACAGCGCCGCCGCCCGCATGGTGCGCGACCCGGCGCTGACGCTGACCGACGTCCAGTGGGTCCTCGGGCACGCGCATCTGACCACGACCGAGATCTACCTCGCGCCGCGCGAGGACGAGGTCGTGGCCGAGGTGCTGGCCCACCACGCCCGGCGCGCCGACCGGCGCGCCGAGCCGGTGCCGCCGCCTCCGGCACCCGGCTACGACCCGGATGCCTTGGACGTGCTGTTCGGGCGGTCTTCATGACCATCACCACGAAACACTCGACGCGCCGACAACTGCAGACCACGAATGCGACAGCCGAACAGGCCCGGGCGCGGAACAACGTACTGCGGGAACGCTTCCCGCCCCGCACCGCGGAGGCGTGGTGGCCGGCGACAGCGCAGTCGGCGGATGAGGTACTGCGTCGGCTGACGGCGCCACCGTACTTGCCAGCGGCCAACGCCACCCAGGCCGGGCGGAGGCGCGGGGTCGCCAAGCTTCTGCGCTGGCTGTCCAGCTTCCCTGGGGATACCTGGCAGCAGCGGTGGAAGGCCAGCTGCGCCGAGGAGATCCCCGGCGCGGACTGGACGGATCTCCCGCTGCGTTTCTTGCGCCAGAGCGGGCTGTCGCCGTCGTATGAGCGCGTTGACCTGACCTCAGGGCTGCTGATGCTGGTCTGCGGCGACGTCATCCGTCCCGACCTCGCCTGGATGCTCACCCGCACCCACAAGCATCTGGCTCCGGTCATGGCCGAGGTCCGCGACCCCGAGGGGTTCGCACGGCTGGCACAGCTGGCCGAGTCTGGGCCAGCCAGCGCCCGAGGCGAGGCCACCATCGCGGCGACCCGGATCGCGATGCTCCTGGCCTGCAAGGGCGGGTCGATCGCGAATATCACCGTCGGCGACTGCGTGGAGCTGGTCGACACTCTGCGCCGCGTTCATGTCCGCGGAGGTCAGCGCAAGGTCGACTTCTACCTTCGGCTGCGGGCCTTGGGTGTCTTCCCTGAGGACGCCCCGGCCACGATCCGGGCGTTCGGGCTTGCCGCCGGCCAGCTGAGCATCGAAGAACTCGTGGATCGCTATCCGATCCGGTGCCGCCCAGTCCGCGACCTGATCGTGGACTACCTGCGCGAACGGCAGCCGTCGTTGGACTACACCAGTGTGGACGCGGTGTCGCGGACGCTGGCCGGGCTGTTCTGGACCCGGATCGAAGCGCTCTCACCAGGCATCGACTCCCTGCGGCTGCCACCCGCACTGGCCCGGGCCTGGAAGACAGACATCGCCACCAAGAAGCGCACCACGATCGGTCCGGACGGCACCGCCGTCGAGGTCGCCAGCCCTAGGCTGAACGCCAAGGACGAGCTCATCCGCGTCCGCGCCTTCTATCTGGACATCGCCCATTGGGCTGTGGAGGAGCCGGCCCGCTGGGCTCCGTGGGTGGTGCCCTGCCCGATCAGCGACGAAGAGATCAGCAAGGCCAAGGACCGCAAACACCGCAAGGCCCGGATGGATCAGCGCACCCGCGAACGGCTTCCCGTCCTGCCGGTGCTGACCAACACCGTCGACCGCGGGCGACGCGCCGCAGCCGAACTACTGACTGCCGCCGAGCACACCCGACCCGGGGATCTGATCCCCGACACCGCCGGAGCCTTGCGCAGAGCCGTCGCGCCCAAGGCTGCCGGGCACCTGACCTGGGCCGAGGAGACCTCGACCGGGCGGCGGCGGAACCTCACCTACGAGGAGAGCGAAGCCTTCTGGGCCTTCGCCGCGATCGAGGTCCTGCGTCTGACCGGCATCCGCAACGAGGAGCTCCTGGAGCTGACCCACCACAGCATCACCGAATACCGGCTCCCCAGCACCGGCGAAGTCGTGCCTCTGCTGCAGGTCGCACCTTCCAAGACCGACAGCGAACGGCTTCTGCTCGTCAGCCCGGAACTGGCGGATGTCCTCTCCAGGATCATCCGCCGCCTGCAAGGAAGCAGCCGTGCGATCCCGCTGGTGACCTCCTACGACGTCCACGAGCGGGTCTGGCACCCGCCGATGCCGCTGCTGTTCCAGCGCGATATCGGCACCGAGCACCGCGCTTTCACCCCGACCGCGCTCCGCAAGCTTCTGATTAACGCGCTGGCCGCCACCGGGCTGACCGACGCCGCCGGCGAACCGCTCGTCTTCTCCCCGCACGACTTCCGCAGGATCTTCGTGACCGACGCCATCATGAACGGTCTGCCACCGCACATCGCCCAAGTGCTCTGCGGGCATCGGAGTCTTGATACGACGATGGGCTACAAGGCGATCTACCCAGCCGAGACCATCGAGGCCCACCGCGCCTTCATCGCCCGTCGCCGGGCCAGTCGGCCCAGCGAAGAGTATCGGACGCCGACCGAGGAGGAATGGGACGCTTTTCTCGCGCACTTCGAGAAGCGCAAGGTCTCCATTGGCACCTGCGGTCGCGCCTTTTCAAGCCCTTGTGTTCATGAACACGCTTGCGTTCGTTGCTCGCTTCTCCGGCCGGACCCGGCCCAGCGCGGCCGGTTGGAGGAGATCCACGACAACCTCGTCGCTCGCATCGCCGAGGCCGAGCGCGAAGGCTGGCTCGGTGAGGTTGAGGGGCTTCGTGTCAGCTTGGCCGGTGCCAAAGACAAGCTCGCCCAGGTCGACGCACTAGCCGAGAGACAGTCGGCTGCGGTCCAGCTCGGCATGCCGGGCTTCAGCCGGTCCGGAGGAATCGCTGAGACGCCGAAACCAACGTCATGATCGAAGCCAGAGATGAGCGAAGACGAGGATCAAAACGGAATCGACAGCCCAGCCTCGCGCAGCTGAGAGAGGGCTGTGGACATGCACTGCTGCACCGTCCTCCCATCAGCACGCATGCCATGCTCCAAGGGACCGCCGCTGGCTGCGAACGTCCACGCCGGCGCGCTATCAGCCCCCCTCTCGGCGTCAATCCTGATCATGGCATTCACGCCCTGCTCACCCAGCCATTCCAGGATGAGGAGTGTCACGTCCTCGATGCCACCATCCTGGTCGTTCTTTGGCCAGCGGCCCTGGTTTCCTGTCATTGCCCAGACTCTACCGAGGGGTCCGAAGCAGTCGGCGTCCAGCGGTCAGGCCGGGAGGATCAGCGCCTGGTTTCCATTCTGGCGAAGAGTTCAGCGCACTCGCTGGCGAAAGAACAGAGTTGGTCTACGACCTGCCGGTACTCCTGCGGATCCCGCACCATGTTCGACGTGGCATCGGTCCACTGCTGCCACAGGCCACCGGCGGCAAGGTATCGGGATGCTCGCTCGGTCCCAAGGACGGCATCGAGGTGAAGCAGTGTGCTGAGGGCAAAGGTCTGGTCGTAGACGAGGTCGGGTTGAGGCAAGTAGCGATCAAGGTATCTGCAGACCAGATCGGCGTCCGCGCTGGTGCCGAAAGCGGCAAGGGCGATGCAGTAGGACCCGCCGTAGGGGCCTCCGCTGGCCAGCAAGAGTTCGCCGATACGGCTGCGGAACTCGGTCCTGCCAGCTATAACAACCAGCCAAGAGGCAGTCTTACGCTCTCGCCAACCGCCTTCGAAAAGGATGCCGAGCTCAGCGGGAGTGATCTCCCCGGCAGCCTCGACCAGCTCCCTCATGAAAAGGTCGCGCTCAGGCCCGCTCAACCGCAGCGAGCTTCCACCCAGCCGCAGGTACCGCCGGCCGGGCGTGACGAATCGTCGGACCAGGTCCATGAGCTCGGGGTCGGTGCTGGCATAGCGCATGGCTGCATCCTTGCCCGGCGAGGACCCAGCTGCCAACGATTTACACAGATCCTCGAGTAGCGATCGCTAGTTCAGAGAAGCCTGCATCCGTTGCCCGGTCCTCCAGGTCAACCCCAAGATGTTGTCCCGGCTCGAAGAGCTGGAGAAGGACCTAATCCTGCGGCGCAAGCGGGCCGAACTCGAAGGATGGCTGGGAGAGATCGACGGCATCGACAAGACCCTGACCTTCCTCCGGGCCAAGCGCATCGAGGCCGAAAGGATCAAGCAACGAACCGCCGTCCACCTCGGCCTGCCCCACGCCCGTCGCCCCCAGGACTGATCAAACTGTCATCGAAGGATGACGCTCACGCCCTGTTCTTCGAAGATCTCCAGGAGCAGGTCGAACAGCGCGACTTCGCGTTCTCCGGAGGGCACACGCTCTTGCAGCCGTGCCTTGGCCTGGGCTGAGGAATCCCAGTGCACGGTGAACGGCGTGGTGGCACCCCAGCCCCCTCTGAGGCAGTCGGTCAGAGCATCGAGGTTCCAGCCGAAGTATCCGCCGGGGCCGTTGATGGCTTCACCGATCGCGCAGTAGAAGCTGTCTCGGTCAACGATGTGCCGACCGTCCAAGGTGAACACCTGGCCTGCAGGAGCGTCGGCCTTTCCCTGGCGTTGGTACTCCTGGGACCACAGCGTCACCGACAGCCATGCTCGTCTGTCCTCCGGGGCGAGCTCGTGCCACATGCCGGTGCGGTCCAGATGACCCGTGCGGATCAGGTCCCATACTCGTTCCGCTCCGGCCACGGCGTTCTCGCACCACAGCGTCAGCGTGAGGTCGACGAGGCCGGCCCCGCAGGTGGAGGGCTTGACGTCGATGACGGTGACCTCATTGACGAAGTAGGACCCCATGGTGGCACCGTCACCGTCGAGGAGCTGGAACCAGGCATTCCCCGCCAAGGCGCGACGACTGCCGACGTGGCTAACGCTCTCCAGTAGGCCGCCCTGCGGGAGGCAGCCCGTGAGGTGCACTCGGCGTGTTCCCTCTTCGTCCGGCAGCGGCGTGAACAACCCCTCGGCCTCGTGAGCAAAGCCCCAGAAGTCAGCGTCGTCCTCATCCGAGGTCAGGGCGTACTTCTGCCCCTCACCGCCCCGCCCTGATGTTCGCATTGCACCCCCCATGAGAGCGCTGATCCTACCGGCACCCCGTTGACCTGACACGCGGTCGCCAGCCGGTCCGTCCCCTGATACTTCGGAGGTTCTTTGACGAGTCACGGATCCTCCTTAGCCCGTGAGAGTGAAGTGCAGAGAAGGGCGATCCAGTGCAAACACCGCAAGGCTGGTCTGGCCGGGGCAGCGGTGGGCACACCCGATCTACAGGTCCTCAACGGCACCGGCCGGCCGGTGCACAAGGGCGATGTCGTCGTCCTCGTCACGAACGGGAAGTTCTCCAAGCCCGCAGTGGAGTTCGCGCGTTCCCAGCGGCTGCACCTGGTCGACCGGACCGTCCTGGCAGAGTGGGCGAGCGGCTCACGGCCGCTGTGGGAACTCCTGAGGGCCGTACCCCCGCCTCGCCGTCCAACGCCCCTGTCCTGACGACGCAAGGCGTGTCGTAGTCGGGCCCCGGAAGTGTTCCGCTTCCGGGGCCCTCACCACAGACACAGCAGGCATCAGACTTCGGGGCTCGTCTGCTCGACCGTCTCAGTGATGGGCCGGCAGTAGGCAAGTTGATGCAATCGCGGAAGGGGCCCGTAGCCTCTCCACTCCCCCGGGATTGGTCAGACGAAGGCGGGAACGGGGTTTTCGTCGGTCCATTCACCTTCGAAGAGCGCGGCGATGAGGCGCGCGTGTTCGGTGTCGAGCTGGCCGGCGCGCATCTTGGTACGGGTCTTGGCGAACCAGGCACCGATCTTGACGGTGTCGCCGTCGACGGCGATCGTCTCGCGGGCAGCGGGCGCACGGCGTTCGCGGTGGAGGAAGAGTTCGAGGATCTGGACGGTCTGAGCGAAGGTCCGCCGTGCTGTGGGGCGGGGCGCGAGAGTGCTGGCGTCGGGGGTGAGTCCGAGGTTGGTGAGGAGGCGGTGCTGGCCCGGGGTGAGGTTCTTCCAGGTGGTGAGCTGGCGGGTGGCCCAGCTGCCGAGGTTGGTGCTGGCGGCGGTGGTGTCGGGGGTGAGGGGCTGGCCGGTCTCCAGGTGGCGGCGCAGTAGGTGGTACTTGCGGTGCCAGTCCGGGCCGTGGGGCAGCTGCCAGTCGGGGTCGATGGCCGCCAGGTCGGCGGCGCGGGCCTCGGTGAGACGGCCGTGTGTGGCGTGGGAGCGTTGCTCGGCAAGCCAGGCGCCGAGGGGGGTGGTGGCGGGGGCGGCGAGGTGGCCGTGCGCCTGGTGGTAGTCGGCTGCCTGGGTGAGGCGGGCGCGCCAGGCGGCGTCGTGCTTGTCCCAGATCATGCCCAGCGCGTCGAGTTCGGCGATCCACTCGGGCTCGAGGCGGCCGGCGGTCATGGCGTCGCGCATGGTGGTGATGAAGCGGCCGAGTTCGAAGCCTGCGGGGTCGGTGTGGTCGGTGGGGATGTCGAGGTGGCCGTAGGTGTCGTGGAACGCCTGGGCGGAGGCGAGGCCTTCGCGGCGGGTGCGGGTGAGGGCGCCGCGGGGGTTGAAGGCGATGAGGTCCATGGCGCGGGCGATGCGCTCGGGGTGGAGAGTGAAGTCGAAGTGCCAGCGGTGCTGGATGAGGCGGCTGGTCTCGGTGGTGAGGCGGTTGGTCTTGTTGGGGAGTCGTTCGAGGATGCGGTGGTCGTGGCTGGCCAGGGCAGTGGTGATGGCCCAGACGGGCTCGTAGGGGGTGCCGAGGATGTTCTCGGGGTCGTCACTGGGCGGGATGTAGACGGGGACGATAAGGCTGGCGGTCTTGCCCGAGACATCCAGGCGCAGGGCGCGGCCGAGGCCTTGGACGCAGCGGGTGACGCTGCTGGTGGGGTCGGCGAAGACGACGGCGTCGACGCTGGGGATGTCGATGCCTTCGGCGATCACTTTGGCGTTGGCCAGGATCGCGCTCGGTGAGGCGGCGAAGCGGGCGAAGATCTCTGCGCGTTCGTCTGTGGTGTGGTCGCCGTGGACGAAGGAGACGTCGGGGTCGAGGCCGGGGAAGCAGTCGGGGTCGGCGTTGCGGAGGCGGCGCAGGGTGTGGGGCAGTTCGCGGGTGAAGCGGATGGAGTCCTCGACAAGGTGGAAGAAGACCAGGACCCGGCGCATGGAGTGCTTGGTCATGGCGCCCAGGACGGCAAGGTGGAGCGCGGTGGTGCGCAGCGCGTCGTCGGGGTCTGCGCCGGTCGGGGGTGTGCCTGGGGCGGGGAGGTTGAGGCGGGTGCGGAGCTCGGTGTCGGTGACGGCGGGGATCACGATGCGGTAGTCCGCGGCGACGCCGTCGGCGATGGCCTGCGCCAGGGGGTACTCGAAGACCTTCTTTCCGTAGACGGCCTCGTTGTCCATGCTGTTCCCCGCCGCATCCACATCCGGCACGGGTGCGGGGCGCGGCCGGCGGCGGGCGGTGTTCGCGGAGTCTGCCAGGTCGGGGGCGGCGAAGCTGCGCGGGGTGGCGGTCATGTAGAGACGGCGGTCGGCGTGGATCCGTGCCGTGTTGTTGACCATCGCCCACTTCTTGTCCGCCCGGCCGGCAATGCGGTGGGCCTCGTCCATGATGGCGAGATCGAAGGGGGGCACGGTGTAGCGGGTGTGCTGTGTCGCCTCGATCTTGTCGAGGGAGTCGTAGGTGGAGATCACTGTCAGGGCGGGGAGCTGGTCGTCCCTCTCCCCCACGACCGACATGAGAGCGGCCAGCGCCTGGGGGCTGCTGGCGGAACCGACCCTGCGGGCGGCGAGCGCGTCGTGTGCGGCCGTGTCCATCGAGGAGACGATCACCATGTGCTCCAGGTGGCCGTCGCGGCGCCACGCGAGTGCGGTCTGCGCGGCCAGGTCCAGCGTCGGGACGGCGACCAAAACCAGGCGGGCGCCGAGTTCGTCCGCGGCCCTGATCGACACCAGCGTCTTACCTGTCCCGGTGGCCGCCACGTAGAGGGCTCGGGTGTTCGGGCGGCGCAGATGCCTGACCGCGGCCCGCAGTCCGCGCTCCTGGTCCGGACGCAGTGCAGGGCGGTCGGCGGGGCGCTGGGCTGGGGGCTCGACCGGTGTGACCATGACGGACATCATCGCGTGCCGATGGACCGCAGTGCCCAGGAGCCTCTCGGTTACCTGTTCGTCGGCTTCTGGCCGTGCCCGCGGGCCGCCTCAAGGCATGATGGCTTGTTCACGAGAGCGGGTTCTGATCTGCCCGGGCAGGCACTGCAGGGTGCGACCGGGTGGGACGGTCGGGGACGGGTGAGCAAGCACACGAAGCCCCCGGTGGCTGAGGGTGATCTTGGGCGAAACCCGCCTGCCAGGAGCTTCATTGTTCCGTAGGTCCGTCTAACGCGTCGGAACCGTATGCCGTCGCCGTCGCCGAAGCCAGACCGGCGGCCGCCCCGTCCTCGTGCCCTTCGGCAGCAGCGGTTCCAGCATCGCCCACTGCTCATCCGTGAGATCTCCCCGACCCATGAACCGTGATCATCCACAGCCCAAGATCCACTTTCGACACACGGCCTAAGGGCGTGCCGTGGCCGTTCACGGAGCGCTGTCGATGAGCCCAGCCAGCGAGTCGGCGGACTCGGAGGTGGGTCGTAGAGCACTGGAGGCTGACCGAGCGCTCCAGGCGGCCATCCACCACGTACTTCGCGATCTCGACCACTACAGGACGCGGTCGCCTGTGTTTCGCGAGCACCCGGAGGGCTGAGACTCGAAGCAGCCCCGCCGGCCGGAGGTGACCAGCGGGGCTGCGGTGCCTGGTGGTCGCGACGCGGGGACGCCTCCAGGGCTTGATGGGAAGTGCGCTGCGTCCAGGGCGCGGGGGGGGCATGTTGGGCGATCGGTGGTTTGTCTGAGGTGCTATCCCCTGACTGCGGATCAGCTCGCGCGGCGGCGAGCCCTGATCGCGATGATCACTGTGTCGCAGACCATCGCGACGGTGCCGAGGACCACTAGCGGCCACGTGGCATCCGGAGGGATGTACTGCCAGGTGACACCAATGGTGATCCCGCCCGCGAGAGCGACGCCGGTGCCGGAGGGGTAGCGCAGCGGGATCGTGAGCTGCCGGCCGGGCCCGGGTTCCGGTCCGGCGACGGCCATGGGATCCTGGATGGACATCTGGTGCTCTCCTTCATAGTGGTGCCGGGTGGTTCCGCCGCTCCCACGGTTCCTAGGCCGAGAGGGGGGCGGCGGACTGCTGTACGGGGCCCGGTGTGCGGGCCGGGCGCAGATGTTCACGCCTTCCTGCGCTTCCTTGACCAGGCGATCACCCCTATCGGGATCGCGCGGGTCGAGATGCGGGCCAGGTACATCGCCCGGATACGGCGCGGACGTCTGGGTAGGTCGTGCCACTCCGCCGCCCACTCCTCCGCGTACCGGGCGCTGTCGCCTGTCAGCCGGGCGGCAAGCGAAATGCTGCGGCTGCTCGGTGTCGCAGACCGCGCTTCGCCCTGCGTCTGCACCGCTACTACCGATGGATGCTCCCCATTGCGCTGTCGCTTCCACGCCGCATACGCGGCGGCTAGGGTCGCCGTCGACGAGGCGCCCTGCGTGGCGACTTCGACGGCCTCCAGGATGGCGCTCATGCTGCCTCCCTACGGTGCTGTACGCGAAGCACCCATGCGAGCTTCGGGCCGGTGCTCAGGAGGAGTCGGGCAAGCAAGGCCCACCTGGCGCGACGACGTGCGCTGGCCATGTCCTGCCACTCGGCGGCCCATTCCTCAGCCCAACGCGCGCGCTCCGCAGAGGGCAGGCACTGGACAGCCACGTTGATCACCCGGGTTGAGCGCTTGTCGCGTCGGGCCTTTGGCCCGACGGACTTCTGTCCTTCGTCGGATAGGAGGAGGGCCTGGAAGGCCGCCGTGTGTACATCCCCGAGAAGGTTCTTGACTGCCTCAGGCTTCAGCCCGGGGTAGAGCTCTCTCAGGAGCTCGTTGAAGGCGGCGTCGAACTGTGCTTTGTTCTTGACGAGGGATGCCGCCCTAAGGCGCGGATCCGCAACGATCTTGTTTGCGAGCTTCTGGACCTCCTTGGCTTGGGAACTCGCCAAGGGACCACGCCTCCAGTCACCAGTAGTGGTCACGCGTGCCCCCGACGCTTCTCCATCCGCTGGATCCAGGCCATCGTGGGGCCGACCCACAACAGGACCTGAATCATGTAGGCGGCGCGGCTTCGCCGCGGCCTGTCCCCCATGTCGTACAAGAAGCTGGACCACTCCGCCAAGCAGCGTTCCCGCTCCTGCGTGGGAAGCAGCCGGGAGGCGAAATCGAAGGTCCGAGGGGGCTTTGGTGGCTTGATTGCGACAAGCCGGGTCTCCCAGAAGCGGATGGCCTTCGGCGTCTCGACGTATTGGACAGCACCGCTGGTCTTGGCGATCGTTTGTGCATCCTGCACGTTCTTGGACAGTTGACCTGGCCTCGGGGGGCGGTCAGCCGGCTCACGAGCGAATACGTCGGGGTTCGTGTCGCCGCGCATGATCTACGCTCCCAGTCCGCCGGTAGCGGGCCGAAGCCGCGCAGAGATGGCTCCGCCGTTGTAGGCCTGGGCGAGGGCGAGGCGGGCGGACTCTGCACCGCCGGGCGAGAAGCGGTAGTAGCGGCGGCGGGGGCGAGGCGGGTCGGTCTTCTCGATCTCGCTCTGGTCTTCCCAGAAGGACTCGAGCCAGCCGGCGTTCTCGAGACGGGCGAGGATTGGGTGGATGGTGCCGGGGGCGAGGCCTGCGGCGTCAGAGAGTTCAAGGCCGTAGCGGGCCTTCGCGGGCGTCTCCAGGAACGTCCGCAGCACCAGTTGCGTCTGGAGCGTCATGCGCGGAGTCTTAGCCATACTCAAACTCTAATATGGGTCCGACCAGCAAGACAACACCTATCTGAAGGTCCGTCATGCAAGATGCCTGCCGCCGGAGTTCGGTGACAGACATCCACACAGGTCAGCCTCCCAGCCACGCACATAGGTCCCGTACGGCACGTAGCAGCAGGCTGGAGTCATGGGCGAGTACCGCGGGTTGATCCGGGCGAGGTGGGAACCAGCGCCTTCGCGCCCGACTTGCGGACCGGACCGAGGCCCCTTGATGAGCCTCGTTGAAACTGAAACCTCCCCCGTTCGGCGCTCCGAGTTGCCCCAGGCATGCTCAAGAAACCTTGACTTCCTGGATCACCAACGGTCCTGGTCGGCGCGTTGGCGTCGAGGGAGCCGGGGATGCTGCAGGCAGGCGCCCCGGCTGGCCTTGCAGGGCCGTCGGCGCCACGACCACGGCGGTCCTGGGCCTGGAGGCGGAACTCCACACCGCCCCCGCCTCCGCACCGTAGCCGTCCGCGCTCAGTACGGCGGCGCGAGGGCAACGACCCGGCAGACGTGGTCGGCGTCCTGCGCCCAAGCGAGAAGCGCCTCCCGGTCGACCAGCAGGATCCCTTGGCTCTTCCCCCAGGCGGCGGCGTCGCGGGTGAACGACCCGTTCGTCACGACCATCGACTGCGCGGCTCCGTACACGGGCCCGGCCGTTCCGTTGATCCGGTAAAGGACCTCGGAGCCGACCCTACGACCCCCGACCGTGTGCTTGCACTGCACCGCGAGGGTGCGGCCGGCAGCGTCGACGGCGAGCACGTCCACCGCCTGGTCGCCGCGGCCGCCGACAACCTTGGCCCGTAGACCGTCCCGCTCCAGCAGCCGCCGCACGATCTCCTCGAACCCGGTCGGCGAAGCCCCGTCCACTGCCCGGGCATCGAGACTGAACTCCGCCTTCCGGGTACTGCGGCTGGCTTCGAGTCCCGCCTCCCACGCCACCCGGCGGGCCGCACTCTCCTGCTGGTGCAGCAGGCGCTGCGCCTCCTCCTCCCGAATCCGCGCGAGCCGCAGCAGCTCCTTCTGCCGCCGCAACTCCTCCTCCAAGCTCCGCTGTCGTTCGCGGAGCTGCTCCGCCTCCGCACGCAGGCGTTCGGCCTCCTCTTCGTACCGCCGTACCCGACGCCGGAAAGCGACGCGGGCGGTGAACTCGACGGGGAGGGCGAGCAGCAGCCCCAGCGTCAGCGCGGCGGACACGTCCTGGAGCCGCATGGCCCCGCCTGCCAGGTTGTCGAGTACGGGCACCGCGAGCGCCCCCAGCACGATGAGCCCCAACTTCCAGCTGGCGACGACCCCATACGGATACTCAGGCCGAACCCGCCGCACGCGCGCCTCCTTGACGATCCCCGCACTAACTCCCCGAGACCCTACGGCGCCCCACCGACACCACCGTTGACCAGGTGGGCAGGAACTATTCGACGCCGGAGTGGGCGACCAGCGGCCGCTCGCCCGCGCGGCCGGCCTTGCGCAGGGCACGGCACGTGTCGTGGGTCGTGGGTCCCCAGGACGGTGAAGGCATCCGACACGCGGTGATCGCAAGAAAGAGGACTGACAGTGCTTGCTGATGGCGCGGAGCGGGTCCGGAAGGGCGGGGGGGTCCAAATCCCGCCCGGAAGGCTGATAGCAGGCGGAGGGTGTGTAAGTGACATTGTCGGTGGTTGCTGGCTGAACTTCCTCTATCCGTGGTGTAGAGACAGGTGGTAGGAACGACGGAGTTGGGGTTCCGTTTCATGTACGACCGGGGGGTCGATGAGCACGTCGGAGCGGTTCTCTGCGTTCCATGCTGAGCCTCTGTTTTATGAGCTGCCCAAGCCTGCGCAGACGCCAGTGACAGTGGTCGCCCCCATGATGGCCATGCCGCCCACGCTGACGCCCAAGCAGATCCTTGTGCACCACTCGGCCGATGAGTGGGAGGAGTTCATCTACGAGTGGGTGAGTGCGCTCAAGGAGGCCGATTACGTGGACGTAGTACGCATGGGGGGATCCAACGATCGTGGTGCAGATATCGCCGCGTTCCTCACCCTGGGCAAGACCGACGGTCCTTGGCACTGCTTCCAGTGCAAGCACTACGACAAGGCGATCAGCGGCGCTGTCGCCTACCCGGAGATCCTCAAAATCCACTCCGCGGTGGCCGAGCGGCAGTACAAGGTACTGCCCGAGCGGTACGTCTTCGTTGCCCCCAAGGTCGGCGGCTCGTTCATCCAGCTTCTCGCCAAGCCGTCTACGCTCCGAACGGCCTTCTTCGAGTGGGCAGACAAGAACGCGGTGAAACTCGCCCAGGAGTACGGCGAGACCCCTCTGAAGCGTGCGCTGGACCTCGCAGAGCGGTCGGACTTCTCCCGGTTCGAGGCCGGCAACCTCGACAAGATCCTCGAACAGCACTCCAGGACGCCTCACCATGTCAGGAGGTTCGGCACACGGTTGCCCGACCGGCCTGCCATCCCTGCTGCACCGGCCGATCACGCGCCGGAGGAGACCCGGTATATCCAACAGCTGTTGGACGTCTATCACGAGAAGTGGGGGTGCTCGCCGAACGTCCCGGACGAGGCGCGCGCCCACCCCAAAGCGGGGCCGAACCTGCAGCGGCAGCGGGAGGCGTTCTACTGCGCCGAGCAGCTGCGCATGTTCGCCCGCGACAGCGTGCCTGAAGGCACCTTCGAGTCTCTGCAGAGCGACGTGTACAGCGGCGTCTCGGAGGTGGAGGAGGATGACTTCGCCACCGGATACGCGCGGATGAAGGCCGTGCTCGCCGCCGCGCGGGACATGCAGCTGGGCGCCAACGTACTGATCACCTATGTGAAGCCCGAGGACCGTAAGGGGATCTGCCACCAGCTCGCCAACGAGGACCGTCTCACGTGGGTCCAGGAGGAGCAGTGAACCCCCTGAACAGTCCGATCGAAGTCGGTATGCGCGCGCTGGTCCTGCTCACGGCCACGTTCCCCGAGCCGCTGGACGTGGCAGAGCTGGTGTACCTGGATCACGTCATGCTGCACAGCGGTGAGCTGGACGGGCCGCCCAGTCTTCATCCCACACTGCCGGCGGGTCCGGGCGAGTTGGCGATGCGGCGGCATCTGATCGAGCAGGGCCTGGGCGTGCTGATGCGGGCCGGGCTGGCCGACGTGGAGGCTGGCGAAAAGGGACTGCTGTACCGGGCGAGCGAGGAGGGGCCTGGTTTCGTCGACCTCCTCGAAGCTCCTTACGTCGCCGCTCTGAGGGACCGGGCCGCGTGGGTAATCGCCGCCCGGTCGTCCTCCGAACTGGATGTGCGTGCAGCGACGAGGGCCATCACCGACCGGTGGGTCCGAGATTTCGATTCACAAATGCCGCCTTCGGGAAGTGACCATGCCTAGCATCCGGCTCCTGCATCTGACGTTCGCCGGCTCCGGCCGGGAGAGGGCGCAGGTCGTCTTCGGCGAGAAGCTGACCGTCATCTACGGCGCCTCGGACACCGGCAAATCGTTCGTCACTGAGGCGATCGACTACATGCTGGGGGCGCGCAAGCTCGACCTCATCCCCGAGGCCGAGGGATACTCGCAGATCCTCCTCGGCCTTGGACTACCCGATGGCAGTGTCATCACGCTCATGCGCGGCCCGCAGGCAAGCAGGATCCATGTCTTCGATGAAGATGTTCGGGACCTGGTCTACCGGGCGCCGGACCTTGAGCTGAGTGTGAGTGCCAGGGGCTCGAAGAACATCTCCCGTTATCTGCTGGAGAGGCTCGGGCTCGAGGGCACGCTGATCGCGACGAACGACACCGGCGGCACCAAGCTGGTGGGGTTCCGTGACCTGCTGCACCTGTGTCTGATCAGCGAGACGCGGATGGTGTCGAAGGTTCCGCCGGTTCTGCGTTCGACCGGCACCAGCGGGCAGACCGCCCTCAAGTCGGTTCTGAAGCTGCTGCTGACCGGTCAGGGAGAGCCGGTGACCGACGCCCGGCCGAACGCGGCACAGCGGCGGCTGCAGAAGGGAAAGATCGGGCTGCTGGACGAACTGATCCTCGACCTGCAGCGCCAGCTCGATCCGCACGGCGGGAACGAGGGCGAGCTGGCGGCGCAGCTGCACCGGCTGCTCGCCCACCAGGACACCGTCGCGAATTCCCTGCGCGAGATCACCCTGCGGCACACGGCCGCCGCCGCCCGGCGTGCGGACGTTGCTATCACGCTCGGCCAGTACGACCAGCGTCTGGCGGAGATCGACGATCTCCTCGGACGATTCGGGCTCCTGCGCAGCCAGTACGAGTCCGACCTTGCTCGCCTGGCCATGGTCGGTGAGGCAGGCAACCTCCTGGGGTACTTCCGCACTGGGGCGTGTGTCTTCTGCGGTGCCGATCCAGAGCACCAGACGGCAGAGCACGATCAGGAGACGACCGCTCTGCACGCCGCGGTCGCAGCCGAGAACGGCAAAACCCGTCACCTACTGTCCGACCTGCGCCTGACCATCGACGATCTCCAGGTCCAGCGCGAGGACATCGCCGGACAGCGTGAGAACTGCGCCGCCCAGGCCGAGCAAGCCGATCTCGAGATCGCCCGCGTCACAGAAGAACTACTCCCCGTCGAGAACCTGGCCTCGGAAGCGATGGCCGCTCGTTCACGCCTCGAGAAGGAGCTCGGACTCCACCAGCGGATCCAGGAGCTTCAGGAAGTCCGCGACCAGCTGGTCGCCGACGGTGCTGTCCCCGGCGGGCGCCCTACGGGCAGCATCCCCGCCGGCACCGTGGCCGCGTTCGACCGCGCCGTCGAGCAGGCCCTTCAGGCGTGGCGCGTCCAGCTCCACAGCGTGTCCTACGACCAGTACACCGCGGAACTGTTCGTGGGCGACCGTGGCCGCGCCGGTCACGGCAAGGGCATGCGGGCGGTTCTTCACGCAGCCTTCGCCGTCGGTCTGGCCGACTACTGCCTCGGCGAGGAACGCATCCATCCCGGATTCCTCATCCTCGACTCCCCTCTGGTCACCTATCGGCAGCCCGTCGCTGCGCGGCGCACCGACGACGAGAACCTGCCCGACAGCGTCAGCGACTACTTCTACCGCGACCTGTTCCACCGGTTCACCGGCCAGGCGATTGTCGTGGAGAACACCGACCCGCCCGCCGACATCGCCCAGGAAGCACAGGTGTACATGTTCAGCCGCGACCCCGACGACCACCGCTTCGGGTTCTTCCCCATCGGGGCAGCGGCTTTGGGTGACGACGTGAACGAGAGCTGAGCCGGCTCGTCCGATGGACAGTGCCAGCACCCGTGCGGTGGAAGCCCGCCGTGCATGGCGGCACGGGCGCCCTGGCTGGCGGGGTGAGCTGAACGGTGTCCGGCAGTGGAGCGAAATGAACAGCGCGCTTGGTCTGCGCTGTTCAGGAAATAGGGGCGGGTGTGCACGTATCCGAGGTGCTCATAGAGAGGTTCCGGTCGTGTGAGGAGGTGCGGATACCTCTGCGTCCAGAGGTGACGGTTCTCGTGGGCGAGAACAACGCGGGCAAGACCACGATGGTCGATGCGCTGCGTCTACTCTCTGATCCGCTGGATGGGCGGCGGTCACGGTACTTCGAGGAGTCGGACATCCTGAAGGCCGCCGCCCATCTGGGCGGACCGGCCCTTCAGCTCGAGGTGTCCGGCATCAGCCCGGAGCACAGTGGTGCCTATCTCGAAGCGTTGGTGCCTACCGAGGGCTCAGAGGGTCGGACCGCGCGATGGCAGGTGTCGTACACCTCGCCTCAGGGAAACGCTCGCCGCGGCAACACCGCTTGGGTGCAAGGGGCTGGGCACCCGGTGACTGGCGAGCCTCCTGCACGTGGTGGGGTGCGGCATGTGTATCTACCGGCGCTGCGAGATGCGGAGCGGGAGCTGGCGTCGGCAGGCGGGGACCGGGTGCGGCTGATCCTGCGTGGGCTGCTGGGCGACAAGGAGCAGGTCGAGGCGTTTGTCGAGCGCATCGGGACGGAGCTGAAGAAGGTAGCGACGGACGAGTCCGTCGCGGCGGTGAGTAGGCAGATCAACGGTCCTTTGGAAGAGCTGACTGCGGGAACGCATCCGCAGCACAGTGAACTGACGCCCGCTGACCCGACGTTCGAGTCGATCGCCCGGTCACTGCGTATGCTGCTGGGCGATTCCGGGTCCGAGGCATTCCCTCTTTCCGCCTCTGGGCTGGGCTACGCCAACACGTTGTTCATCGCCACGGTGATGGCGGAACTGGACACCGCTGCTGAGGCTGATCTGACCGTGCTGCTGGTGGAGGAGCCTGAGGCTCACCTACACCCGCAACTGCAGACACTGCTGCTGCGCTATCTGCAGCGTCGTGCCCGTGAGTCGCGTATAAGGGTTCCGGAGGACCCGACGGAGCCGGCGGGTCACCTGCAGGTGCTGGTGACCACCCACTCCCCCGTTCTTTCGGCCGCGGCCAGCGTCGAGGACGTGGTCATCATGACTCGCTGCCCCGGCAAGATCGGCGGCTGGCAGACACGACCACTTCCTGTACACCGTCTGGGGCTCACCCAGCGGCAGTCGAAGCATCTGGACAGGTACCTGGATGCGACCAAGAGCGCCCTGCTGCTCTCTCCCCGGGCGGTTCTGGTGGAAGGGATCTCCGAGCTACTGCTGCTTCCCGCGCTCGCTGAGCGTGTGCTCGCCGCCGACGATGGCGCGAGCTACGACGTGAGGAAGGAGGCCTTCGAAGCGCTCGAGCGGTTCTTCGGAACGACCCGGGTGATCGTGGACGGTGTCGGTTTCGATGTGTACTTGCGGGTCCTGCTGTACCCCGTCGACGAGGTGTGTCTCGGACGTCGGGTTGCTGTGATCACCGACACCGACGTCGCCCCCGACAACCCGGAGCCGGAACGACTCACGAAGCTGCGTGACCTGCACGCCACGTGGTCGTCACCCGGGCAGCTGCACGTGGCCGCCGCGCCGCGGACCCTGGAGCCGGCGCTGTGGTTGTCAGGCAACGAGCAGGCTCTGCGGGCGGCGTTTCTACGATGCGCGCCCCTGTCGCAGGACCGCTGGGACCAGGTCGTGAAGACAGCCGATCCTGCTGTTGCCTTCGGGGAACTGTTCATCCCGAAGGAGTCCAGGAAGGTCCTCGGCCTCGATGGGAAGCCGATCAAGGGGACTCCCATATCCAAGGGGCGCTTCGCCCAGGAGCTGGCGGATGTACTGAACGACCAGTCGGTCCCGTTCACGGTTCCGACCTACCTGACAGAAGCGATTGGATTCATCGCCGCGCCGGACGGTGCGGCGTGACGCCGGACGAGGCTGCAGATGGTCCGCGCACCGCGGCTGAGGCACAGCAGCTACTCGCTGTGCAGACACCGGCTCCGGCGTATGTGCCGGCCTGTCCTGGGGCCGGCAAGACACACGTGATCGCCCTGAGGCACTTGCAGTCGCCGCCACGGCTGCTGCGGCAGGGACGGGCGCTGATCTCGTTCACACGGGTGGCGCGCGATCAGATGGCGCAGCGCTGTCGCCAGGCCGGCCGCACCGATCTGCTGCACGCGCCTCACTTCGTCGGCACGCTGGATTCGTTCTTGTGGGAGTTCTTGGTCAAGCCGCTACGTCCGACACAGCCTCCTGTACGGCTGCTGGAGTCCTGGGCGAACGTCAAGGCCCCAGTGCAGGGCCTGGACCGTGAGATCCCTCTTCACCGCTTCCACCTGACCCTGGATCCCGTTCCCATACCTGCCCAGGAAGCAATCGCCTGGGACAAGATCGACCACGACACGCAGCGGCTGCTCGACGACAGCGCCTACGATCGCGATGCGTGGCTGGCAGCAGTCTTGAGCACCCGTAAATCGTGGTGCCAGAAGGGCTACTTCACTGGCCATGAGGCACGCATCCTGGCTCTGTGGAACTTGCGGAACCCGCAGCAGGCGGACCGTCTACTGCCGCCGTTGCTCTCCCGGTTCGCCGAGGTGGTCGTTGACGAGGCGCAGGACTGCTCTACCGCAGACCTCGTGGTACTCGAGCTGCTGCACGATGCCGGGCTTCCGCTCGTGCTGGTCGGCGACCCCGATCAGGCCATCTACGCCTGGCGTGGAGCCCAGCCGGCCTCACTCCAGCGCTTCGCTGCCAAGCTGAACCCCGTCGCGGCGCCTTTGACCGGGAACTGGCGCAGCTCCCCCGTCATCTGCCGCCTGGCAAGCACCCTGCGTGCCGGCAACCGGGCACCTGACACAGCCGTGGTCAAAGACGACGACATCCCTGTTGTCATCCTGCCGACCCGGTTCGCCGGCTCTGGCAGCAACCACCGGCATGCCCCGGGCAACAGCGGAATCGTCGAGGTGTTCCGCGACATCGCCCAGGAGTACGGCATCAAGGTCGAGGACTGCCTGGTGACCGCCCACAAGTACGCCACGCTCCCCGGGATCACGCGAGAAAAGCCGAACAGCAACCAGATCACCCACTTGGCCTGGGCACGCACCGTAGCCCACACCGAGGGAGCTACCAGCAGCGAACTCATCCGAGCCTGCGCGGTCGCGCTGCGTGTGCTGTTCGGATACTGGTTCCCCGAAGAGACCGGCAGCCCGGAAAGACTCAGCGCCACGCACCGGCTGCCGCTACAGCAGGCCAACCGCACTGCCTTCTCATTCCTCCACAGTCTTCCCCCGCCCCACAAAGAGTGGGCCACCGACGTATGGCAGGCGATGAAGGCATGGCCCGCCCCGCCTGATGCCGCACCGCAGGGCACAAAGGGCCGCCTTGCGGGAAAGCCCGTCATTGCCCGACCGGTCAAGGCCACAGCGGTGCGCACCAACATCGTCCATCAGCTCAAAGGCGACGAAGCCGACGCCGTCATGCTGATGCTGCCCGACAACGGAAGCGTGCAGCGCTGGGCACAGGGCGATCCGGCAACCGACGAGCTCCTGCGCATCTGGTACGTCGCAGTGACCAGAGCCCGGCGCCTGGCTGCGCTGGCGGTGTCCGAGGAGGAGGTCGAGGGCCTGGCCCAATTGCTGTGCCAGCATGCCGTTCCAGCGCGGATCGGATAGCAGGACTCCCCCTGTCCGCAGGCGCCTGAGTGCTCGTGAGATGGGCGGGCCGCTGTGCGAGGCCAACGGGCCGGTTCTATGCCGGAGCAGGATCTCCTGCTGGGCAAGTCCGCGGCGTGATCAATCCCGCGCCAACGAAGAAAGTGGGGTGGTACTTCTCCGCTGAAGACCAGCACGTAGGATCCATCGCCAGATGCCCGGCCTGAGAGGGAACCGACGTGACTGCCCGCATCCTCCCCGTACTTCCCGGCGACCCGGCTCTTGTCGGCCCGTACCGGATAGTGGGCCGTCTGGGTACCGGAGGGATGGGTACCGTCCATGCTGCCTTGGACACCAGCGGCAACCGTCTGGCGGTGAAGGTCATCCGCCCCTCTCAGACCGGCGACGAGGAGTTCCGCGCCCGGTTCCGTCGTGAGGTAGCCCTGACAAGCAGGGTGAGCGGGCCGTGTCTCGTACCGGTGATAGCAGCGGACTGCGATGCTGAGCATCCGTGGCTCGCCACGCCCTACATACCGGGCCCCACGCTCCAACAGCACATATCCGCGCACGGCCCTCTCCAGGGGGTAATGCTGCACGCGCTGGCCACCGGCACCGCCGCCGCGTTGGCGTCGGTCCACGAGGCCGGTGTGATCCACCGTGACATCAAGCCAGGCAACGTAATCCT
Organism: Streptomyces sp. NPDC093089; assembly: GCF_044754405.1. Classification (NCBI taxonomy): domain Bacteria; kingdom Bacillati; phylum Actinomycetota; class Actinomycetes; order Kitasatosporales; family Streptomycetaceae; genus Streptomyces; species Streptomyces sp. NPDC093089. The sequence goes on along the minus strand of NZ_JBIVPA010000003.1, from coordinate 681,529 downwards.
CTCCCCCAGCGGTCCGCGTCTGCTCGACTTCGGTATCGCGCACGCCTTCGACGGAACCTCAGTGACCCGTACCGGCATGCTGACCGGGACCCCGGGCTGGATCAGTCCCGAGCAGTACCGCACTGGCGACGCCGGCCCGGAGTCCGACGTCTTCGCCTGGGGCGCGCTTGTCGCCTACGCCGGAACCGGCCGCCACCCGTTCGGAACCGGGGCCCCGGACACCGTCGCCTTCCGTGTGATGTCGCAGGACCCCGACCTCACCGGTCTGCCTGAGGACCTCGCACGCATCGTGACGAGTGCGATGTCGAAGGAAGCAGGCGACCGGCCCACCGCACAGTCTCTGAGCAAGGAATGTATCGAGCTCCTCGGGCATGCGAGCACGCATGTTCTGCCACGGCATGATTCGGCACACACGCTGGTCGACGGTCTGGTCACCGAGCGCTGGAGCCCGCCGCCCATGCATGCGGACATCTGGCCGACGCCCCGGCCCAGTGGCCGGGCCCGCAGATACAGCATCATCGCCGCTACGGCGGTCGGTGCTCTCAGCATCGCTGCCGCTGCCGTCTACGCGTCCACAGTCCGGGAACGGCAGGCGCCGTCGACCGCCGCTGCGCCCGCCAGCACATCCGCTGCCCTGTCTTCATCACCTTCTTCCTCTGCCGCTGCTGCTCCCGCTGACGTTTCTGTACCGCCGACGAGCACAGGACCTGCGGTCGTCGCGGTCAGCACGCCCGCTGTCGCTATGCCGACGGCCGAGCCGCAGCCGGCCTACACACGCAGCGACTACGCCGAGCCCACCCTCGGGGAATGGTCGGCCGCTCGTGACGCCATGACCGCCTCCGAACGGGGCATCGCTACCGCCATCAACGAGGACCTCAAGGCCTTCCTCCGCGACGAATGGGGACTGTCCGAGGGTGTGCAGGTGACGTTCAACCCTGAGGCCCAGACCATGTTTCTCACTGCCGGCCCTTCATTGACGGCAGAGAAGAACGGCGGCGACTACACCGACCTCGAGCGCAGCATGATGTTCACCGGCTGCTCCCGCGGCAACGACAAACTACGCACCGATATCAACTGGCCCTACGGACGGGTCGTCGTCATCTACCGGGAATCCATGGCAAGTCCTGTGATCGCCAACTACCGCGAAGTCACCAACGGTATGAACTGCCGAGTCTGACAGCCTGCGTTCAAGAGCCGGGAAGACGCGCGCCTCGTACACAACGAAGTCGCCCTGCTGACCGATGCGCTGCCGGGCCCATCATCGACGGGTAGTCCCATGACGGGCGCCTCGACAGAGTCGTCGCGCGTCGAAGCACGGTCGTGAGCGCCGACTGCCTTACCTGGATCTTCGATGCCGCAGTCGGGCGCAGAGAGGCCGACTCATCCGCTGATGAGCGCCTACGCAGCGAGATCACCGACCAGAACACCCGTGACGACTCACAGGAACCGCGCGTTCAAATCGTCAGATCGCCTCACCACGGACACCTGGTTGGCAGACCGGATCAGGACGTCCAAGCAACCCGTGACACTCAGCTGACCCCGACACCACATCGCGCACCCCTCAGCCGCAGCCACGAATAAAGGCGCTCGCCAGGAGCAGCAGGCATGAGGCCCGGATCCGCAGGATCCGGGCCTCATGCCTTTTCAGTAGCGGGGACAGGATTTGAACCTGCGACCTCTGGGTTATGAGCCCAGCGAGCTACCGAGCTGCTCCACCCCGCGTCGTTAAGCGCAACACTACGCCACCCACGGCACTCTCAAGACCAGGCCGCTTTCATCAGACTCATGCGAAACGGCCGATGCGGGCGGGCGCAGCATGTCGACGAAGATCACCATCGGGCGCGCAGCACACCGTCGCTGTCAGGCAGGGCGGCGTAATGCAACGGGTGGCGTTCGTCGAGGTACATGGGCAGGGCACAGGCCGCCCGCGCACCGGCCACCAGGGCGGCGAGCTCCTGGTACTCGGTGTCGTCGACGACCGCGTGGCTGATCGTCCCGTCCTGCGCCTCCCAGACGAACTCCACGGATCCGTCCTCCGGCAGCGCGGCGAGGACCGCGCCGACATCGGGAGTCAGGTCGGGCCAGACGGTCACAAGGGCACGCGGGCTGAGACCTGCGCGCACCGCGTCGAGGTTCTCCGCCGTGAGGCGGTGCCAGCGTGCGGCGTTGCGGACGTAGGCCTCCTCCAGGAGCGCCGTCTGTCGCGAGTCCAGCGTCGTGCGCACGCGCTCCCAGAAATCCTCGTCGGCGACCTCTGTCACTCCCGGTTCGTCAAGCTGCGCCGCGTAGGGAGAGGCCGGCATGGCTTCTGGGAAGAGGCCGAGTTCGCGTGTACGGGTCACGGCGTCCGCGCAGAGCCGGTCGCTGCCCACGTACACGTACTGGTCCCACCCGACGTGCACGGTGAACACGTTGCTCGCCTCCAGGCGGCACCAGGCACCGTGGTCACGGAGCATGACCCGGACAAGCTCAAGCGCGGCTGGAAGGGAGACCTCGGCCCCGTCGTGGTATCCGATGAGGTCTGGCGGGAACAGCCCGCCGAGGCCATGCCCCTCGACCGGCGGCTCCAGGCCGAAATGGACGAAGCCGGTGACCTCGGGCTCGCGGATCTCCAGCCGGTCGACACCCGAGGACTCCGCGAAGGCGGCGATCGCCGCCAGGTACGCCGCTTCGACCGGCCCGTGGTCACTGACCGTGTCCTCAGTGCCGGTGTAGTGACCGCGCTCATCACGGTCGACGGGGTCGTACTTGGTGATCCGGTGGACGAAGGACGGCGGCACGCTGCTCCCTGTGCGGTCGGAAGAGCTGCCAGCGTAGTTCGGCGGCTCACCCGTCGGCTGGCGGTGCCAGTCGTCGCGCTCATTCGAGTCCGATGGCCTCTCAGCGGCCTTATCGGTCCCATCTGCAAGCATGCTGCTGTGACAGCCACATCACCTGATCAGTGCCCTGCCGAGGACACTCTGGAGTTCCTGCGCTCCGCCATTGAGGCAGAGTGGCGCGAGCCGGCACTGGGGCACGAGGGCGTCTCGGCGTGGGAATCCGAGCACGGGGTCGTGCTTCCGGAGCCGTACCGGACTCTGATCTCCGAGATCGCCAACGGGGCGTCCCTCGGACCGCTGGAGGATGGCGGCCTCCTACCTCTGGGCTGGCTCCCGCCGGACTGGCCGTACGGAACCGACCGCAATCCCGCCGCCCCGTTCCCCCTTCAGGAGACCTGGGCCTGGGAAGGTAAACCCCTCGCCGATGGGCATCACGAGCGCGTCGCCGACGTCTACAACCACGGCTCCATCGTGCTCGGCACCGACGACGGCTCCTCCTACTGGGTCCTGGTCGTAACCGGACCCCAGCGAGGCAAGGTCTGGCTGCTCACCGAAGTCGGCGCCTACCCCTATCTGATGCTGGAGGCGGTCGGCTTCCTGGAATGGATGCAACGCTGGCACGCCGGCGACGGCTGGTGGGACTGACCACTGCCCACACAGACCCGATGCGGACGGGGTTCCGGCTCGAACCTATACGTGGGGAATTTGACTCCTCGGCTGAGGAATTACGTGAACTTCCACACAGCATTCCACTGGCCAATCGAGCTGCTCAGTCATAGGAGTTGAATACCAGGCACGCTCTCCGCTGCCGTCAGAGGCCGAACTCAATGTTCTGGACGTCGAGCATGTGTACTTGCTCCAGGCTCCCGGCGCGGGTGCCGAGCTGCTGGAAGTACACCTCCTTGAGCCCTTCAGCGGCGATCTGCTGAAGGGCGGCGTCGGAGTCGCCCTGGTCTCGGGCGGTGAACAGGCGCTCGGCGTAGCGGGGTGGGAGGGCCACGGTGAGGTGACGCTCGCGGGCCTCGTCGGTGGTGCCGGCCGGAGCGCTGTAGCCGAGGCGGGCCTGGACGTCGATGACGATGCCGTTGCTGGTTCCGGCGGCTTTCTTGGCCTTCGCCTTCACCTGGGGTTGCCACCGCTTTTTCACCTCGCGGGCCATGCGGTCCGCGAGGTCGGGGCGGGGCTTCTTGATCTGGTTCGTCACGTACCGCTCGACGGTGCTCTGGGAGATCCCGAGTGTCTGGGCGACGGCCTTGGTGCCTTTCAGCTGCTTGACCAGGAAGCGCATCCGCGCGCCCGCGCTCTTGGGCGCCGGGCGCGTGACCACCTGTTCCAGTGCCTTGTCGAGGCCTTCGCCGACCGACTTCGTCATCGCCTGTCTTCTACTCTCCGGTGTCGGCGGCGGTGGTCTCGCCGGTCTTGATATAGCGGGCCAGGTTGAGCTCGGGAGCCTCGGTCTGTTCGCGGATTTCCTCGGCCCACAGTGTCGTCTGGGTGCCTTCGTGCTTGACCATTCCCGGGGAGACGCCGAGCCGGAAGGATCCGGGCACGGTCTTGCCGGCATCGTCGTAGGGCAGGACGTCGAGCGGGGAGGGGCCGTCGGCGGCGTAGACAGCGCAGTCGGACAGGACCGCGACCGGGTAGCGGCCGGTGGCGGCGGCGAGAGACACCATCTTGCGGTGCATGTTGATCCGGGCGCGGGAGATGATCACGGCCCGGATGTCCGGCCGCCAGGTCGGCCTGGCGAGGGCCGGCCAGGGCTGCCCCGGGCGCCAGCCAGCGCCGCGTGCTTTCTCCTGGAACTTCCCGATGCCGTTTTTCACCGTCGACTTGACCGCGTCCAGGACGATCGCCATTGCCGGGTCGCGTCGCTTGTAGCCGTCCATCGACGCCAGGAACTCGGCCGGGGTCGCCTTCTCGTCGACGCCCAGGTCAGCCATGGTCGTCACGTACGCGTCGCGGAGCCGCTTGTACCAGTCGTCGAGGTAGCGGCCCGACTCCGGGCGGATCCACGCTTCGAGGGGGGCGACGTCGTAGCCCAGTTCCTGCGCGTAGGAGACGGTCGGGGTGGCGTACCAGGCCGGGCCGGTGGGGCGTTCCCCGGTTGGGGTGAACGGGCTCGGCAGCAGTTCGCCGTCGAGAGTTCGCCATTCCTTGCCGACCTTCACGCGGGACAGATCGACGTGGGAGAGGTCGACGAGCCATGACCCGGGTGTCTTCGGGTCGAAGGCGGGGTTGGTGACGTGGACCGGTGGGGTGGCGAGGCCGACGACGGCGCCGTTGGCGCCGGCGGCGAAGGCCATGTTCACGTCGATGCCGACCAGGTGGCGGCGCATGCACTCGTCGTCGGTGAGCGGGCGTGCCCAGTCGTATGCCTCTTCGAAGAGTTTCTCGTCGGGGCCGCGGACGTGGAAGCGTGGCAGGTGGGCGAGGACGGGGTGGCCGTCGGTCGCCTCGCACGGGGCCGGGTCCATCGGGTCCTTGCCCAGGGAGCCGGGGTTGTGGATGCTGTGCCGCTTGCCTGTCTCGTCCGGGGCGGAGGCGCGGGTCGGGGGGTGCAGGGCGGTCATGAGTTCCAGGCCGGTCACTGCGGTCGATCCGCGTGGCGTCAGGACCCGCGTGGCGTACGTACCGAGAACGGCGGCGAGTTCGGCCGGGGGAAGGTCTGCGGCGTGGCCCCAACTGCGGGTGTCGAGTGCGTTCCACGAAGGGATGCACAGCTGCACGCAGGCGCGGCGGCCGCCCTGGGCCGGGCGGTAGATCCGCGCCCACGGGCCTAGGCCGCGCCTTGTCAGCTGCCACTCCGCCCGGGTCAGCTGGGCGATCACCCTGTGGCTGTCCGGCAGCCGTCCAGCGAGGCGCTCTTCGTCGGTCAGCTCGGCGGGCAGGCCGAAGCGCTCGAGCGCGGCGCGGGTGAGGACGAGGAGCGGGTCGGCGTCCTTGCCCGACCCGTTCAGTCGCTCCGCACCGAATTTCGCCTCCGCTAGTGTCCACTGCACCAGGGCGGGCAGCGTCTTCGCGGGCACGTCCAGGACCAGGCCGCCGACGCCGTACGCGAGGACCTGGCCCTCGCCGGTGACGTCGATGACCGCGAGGGGGCCGTTCTCGAACTGCGGGCCTGTACCTGCGGCCAGGGTTTTCGCCGGGGCGGTCTTTCCGCCCGGGCGGCGTGTTGTCGGCGGCGGGCCGGTGGTGCGCGCCGGACGGAACGCGGCTACCGGAGGGGTGGCCGTGCGGGGCTGGGCGTTCTCGGAGGTCGTCGCGTCGGCCAGCTTTTCCGCGGGCAGAGGTTCGGCTTCCGTGGCCGGGGCGTGCGTGCCGGTGAACGTGGTCGGAGTCGTGTCCTTTGCCGGTTCGGCCATGTTGGTAGGGGTGGGGTAGAGCTCCGCGAGTTGCTTGAGCAGCCGGGCATACGCCTCGCGTTCCGGCCCCCGGGGCTCGGTCCTGGATTCCCAACCGCTGACCGTCGCCCGGCGCACCCGCAGAGCAGCGGCCACCTCGTCCAGGGTCAGGCCGTGCGCGGTGCGCAGTCGCTTGCGCTCTTCCGGCGACGGCAGCGGTGCACGGGACGCGACCAGTGCGTCGACCGCATCGAACAACTCAGACATGGAACACCTCCTGACCAACACACTACCCCTACGAACCGTACGGATAGCGCACATTGACCGTACGGACTGCGTACATATCTCGCCGAGGGGTGGCTGAGAAGGTTCGAGATCCGGCGACCTGCGGTGCCCCGTGAAGGCGAACCTTGCGGAAGGACGAGCTACCTTGCGGGGTTCCGAGGCTTCGGACGCGAAACGGCGGCCGGATGCGCCGCTGTCCGCCGGATCCGCAGGTAGGTCGCACGGGCCGGTGCTGGGAGAAGCTCGATATACCGGCTGTACCGGTGGCCCGGGCGCCAGCCGCCCCTGGCTGCGTGCGCCCTCCGGCTACGAGTGCATGGCACGTCCTTGGCCTTTGGGGCCACGTTGGGAGTCGCCGCGTCGCTGGTAGCCACCAGCGGAGCCCGGCCCGACGAATCCGGGTAGCGCGAGGCCACCAGCATCTAGACTGCCGGTTCCGCTAGCAGAGAGGACGACTTATCAGATGGCAGAGTCGGACGAGACACCCCGCCCTGCGAGCGATGATCCTGACCCTTCCGCCCCGGTACCAGAAGGCGGCGGCAGACCCCTACGTCAGCGCCTCACTGAGAGATGGAACGGGCTCGGGGTTACTGGCAAGGCGGGTGCGGTCGTAGGCGTGGCGGTTGCGCTAGGGGCAGGTTTCCTGGCCTTCTCCAAGCACCGCGAGGAGGAAGCCGACTACGAAGACGTCACCAGTCTCACCGACGGGATCGCCAGCCTCCTCAGCTCGGCCATCACCGAACAGGACTCCAGCGATCCCCGACTCACCCCTCAGTATGTGAAGGAGGCATGGGAGGCGGACGATTACGAGCGCGACACCTGCCTCAACCCCCGGCTCCACCCCCACGGGTGCACCCATGAGCGTCGCCAGGTGGCCCGCTCCACCAGAAAACGGCGTAAGGACCTTTTGACCACGGACTCCTGAGGCGACCAGGTCCCGCCTGTTGCCACCGGTGGCCAGACGAGCGGTCGGCCGTCGAATCCGCAAGGTAGGTCTACACAACCACGGCCCGCTCTGTGAAGACCCACCCGTCGCCCCGCTGGTCACCCACACCCCGCACCGCAACCTCCGCCCGAACCGGACATGGGGTGGTGCGCCGAGCAACCTCAGGCCGCTATTCCTCGTTGGCCTGGTGGTCAAGGCGAGGGAGCGGGAGATGGTCACGGCCGAAGTCGCCGGCCTCATCAGGCGTCGGTATCGAGAAGGCATCAGTATTCGCGCAGTGGCCATGGAGCTGGGGATCAGCAAGAACACTGTGCAGCAGCAGCTTCCGCCTGGGGAACGGCGAAGCGCGGTCGAGGCCGCCCGGCAGCGCAACAAGAACCGGTCGGAAACCTCAGAGGCAGAGGAGCTCCGCGGCGAGGTCATCCGGCTGTACCGATCAGGCATGTCCGGCGCTGAAGTCGCGTCCACTCTTGGCATCACCACGTCCATGGTGTGGTCGCGGCTCCCCCAGCAACTGCGGCGCTCCCGCAGCGTTACCGCGTCGCTGATCGGCAGACGTGTCGCTGACCGTCTGCCTGAAAGGGAGATCATCGAGCGCTATGAGGCCGGCGAGTCGCTCACTGCTCTGGGGGTGCGTTACGGCGTTCACCCCTCGACCATCCGGCGGCGGATCCCTCAGGGCGTGACCCGTCCCCGTGGGCTGCTCTCTCCCGCACAGCGCCGGGGCCCGCACGATCTGCCTGACAGGGAGATCCGTCAGCGGTATCGCAACGGCGAGAGTGCCTACAGCCTTGCCAAAGCCTTCGCTGTGTCGCAGACGGTCATCCGCCGGCGGATCCCGGATGACGAGTGACGCGGGCGGTCTCCATCGAAGCCGTTGGCAGCTCAGCGGCCGAAGCCTCAACGCCGCATCCTCGTGCGTCGATCAGCGCTGCAGATCTCTCATGCGCAGGCCCTGAAGCGGTACCGTGCCGGCGAGTCCGCATCGAGCATTGCCCGTGCCGAGGGGGTGTCGTGCATGACGATCGTGCGCCTCATCCCTGAGGGCGAACGACGCACCAGCGATCAGACGAAGCAAGTGAACCGGCGTGCTCCTGGCTTCGACGGAGCAGAGATCCGTCGCCTTCGCAGTCAAGGGCAGACGGTCCGGGATATCGCTGCCGCTGCTGGTCTGTCGGTGAAAACCGTGAGGAACCGACAACTGAAACCGTGAACTCGACGGCATGGCTTTGTTCACGAAGAACCGCTTCTGGCTCAAGTTCTGCGGTCTGTGACTTTGGGTAACCGATTAGATCTCGAAGAGGGCTTCCTCTTGTGGCGGGATCGGAGGGTCAAGGACGTCGCGGAGGCGGGTGATCTCCTGACGCCACTTCGACCAGTTCGCAGCTTCGGCCCACTGTTCGGCGAGTTCAGACCGGTCGGAGACCACTTGGTCCAGGGCGTCGACGGCGAGCATTCGAAGGTCTGCGGGCAACTCCGGTAGCAGCTCTGACGGGCCATAGTTCAAACACGCCGACTCGCCGTCAGGATGCTGGGCGACGACCAGGGCAGCTGCGGCCACTGCCCGCTCGCCGTCGTAGATACCGAGGAAGTCCGCGGGGCTGGCGGCGCGTACGAGCACGCCGCGGATCATGGGTTCGCGTTCTTCCCGCGCTGCCTCGTCCAGATCACCGCAGAAGTCGGCGGCGGTGTCGTTGCCGAAGGGGCCGGTATCCCAGGTGCCCATATCTCTCCTTGCATGGCCGTCTGGGGATCGTCGCACTAACCACCGACAACGAGGTCACGAGGCAAGCAGCACCCGCTTGCGCAGGAGCTTGAAGCCGGCGCGTCCGTACATCTGGAGCAATAGTCAATACATGTGGATGGCTTGGTCATGGCGGCGGGTTGGTTCCCCGGGTGGCCTGCCAGCGGGAGCGCGGGGTAGCTGACGTGGATGACGGGATTTCCCAAAGTTCTTGACTCTCCGGGAATCCGCTGTCACAGATGGCTGGGCTGCAGAATCAAGGAGCCAGCACTCCCCACCAACAATACGCCATCCGTCGTCGCCGTTTACGTTGCGCCAGGGCGCGACGCCCGGCCACCTACTCAGGAAGGATCAGGAGACTCGCGCCCGAGCAGATATTCAAACTCTCCCGGAGATACGGGCAATCCGAATCGAACTGATATCTCCACGAGAGGATCTCCGAAGATATCATAGAGATCCCCACGCCCGAGATCAGTCACCCGCAGCAAAGATCGCGCATCGGCGTCCGAAAAACCTGCGAGGTCATGCCGACTCATCAGTCGACCCGACTCGCGGTCGAACTCTTCGATCACCCATTTAGACATCAACATGCTCCCAGCGTGCGCCCGGGTACCGGCTTTCCCTTATTACCAGGGAGCTGATTTCCTGAATTCGGATCAAACTCCCCCATATGCTTGGCATTCTTCTTCCCATTGGTCCACATTTCGATCGTACCGTGCGCGGAATCCCACTCAAGAATCCGACCGTCCGGCAGGGACCAGCGAGCTCGATAGCCACCACCCTTTTTCGGGGATCCCTTGCCAACGTATTTCGCTTCGGGGAAACCGGGAAGATTCTTATCGGAGGGTGGAGGCGTGTAGCCGCCAGAATTGTGCACAAGGACCGGAGTGGCCCCAGCCAGCACATAGTACGTGTGAAGGCCTGCGATGGTGAGGTTGTAGGTGCTCTGTGTTGCCGTGTAGCTGCGGACGACCTGGACCGTGGAGATGGATCCTCGGTCGGTGCGTAGGGTCATGCCCGGCTTGAGGTCGTTAGCGTCAAGCCACGCGTGTTCGGATTCCACCCAGAAGGGGTGGTGGGCAGTGGCGGTGACAGAACCTCTGCCGCTGTCAGTGGTGACGGTGAGGTCGACATAGGCCTTGTCGCCTGCGGTGAAGATGGTGGCGGTGACCTTCTTCGCCTCGGTTTCACCCGTCTCGGGGTGTGTGGCCAACACTGCCTCGCCGACCTTGATGTCCTCGATCGGCTTGGTAGTGCCGTCAGCCATGAGGACTTCCGTGCCCGCTATGAAGCTATTGCGTGTGCATGGAGATCCCGCCCGGCTCCTACCTCCGGGACCATTGAGGCTCCCGCCGGGGCTTTCTCCGGAGCCCAGCGCAATACCCGACGCCAGGAATTCACTGTTACTCGACACCACCCTGGGGCACCGGAAACTGTTCGCTTGAGTGCAGGCATGCCATTTCTCGCGGGCCAGCAAGTCGTAGTAGTCGGACCTCTGATCCTCGTCTACGGGATCGGTGTACCACTTCACTACGCACATCTCGGCGCAATAGCTGGTCTGGAGCTGCTTGTGCAGCTGCATTGCGAACGCGGAGGCATCGGACCACGTCTTGGGCACATGAATTCCGGGGAGCACCGAGATGTACCCGGGGACGATCTCCGGACCCGTCCCCGACCCGCTGTAACCGCTTGTAGACCACCAGCTGCCGTTGTAGCTGTCGTTGTCGCAGCCGTTGCAGCCCCAGGAGGAGTCGTTGAGTGGAAGGCCCTCACTGTTGGTCGTGGGGGTGTTATTTCCGTATTGCGTGCCGCCTCCGCACTCGTCAGGCGTGCGGCACGCTGCGAGTCCGCTCGGATCGGTGAGGGAGACGGGGGTGCCGTTGGCGTAGGTGTACCCATTCATTTGGAGCGGGTCGGTGAGGTCGATGAGGGGGTCGGCGGAGAGGAAGCGGCCTGTGGTGGGGTCGTATTCGCGGGCGCCGATGTGGGTGAGGCCGGTGGTGGGGTCGTCGGTGCCGGTGCCGACGAAGGTCTGGCGGCCGGGCCATTTGACGGGCTGGGTGCCGCGGGGGTTGCCGTAGGGGTCGAAGGCGCGGCGGGTGAGGGGCTGGCCGTCGGTCTGCTCGATGGCGGTGAGGGGGGTGTCGTGGTGGTCGGTAAGCAGGACGGTGAGTTTGTGGCCGGTGGTGGAGCCGAGAGTGGTGCGGACGGTGGTGGGGGCGCCGGGGTGGTTGTAGTAGCGCTCGGCTCGCAGGGGGGTGCCGGTGGTGGTGACGGTGATCTGGGCGTCGGGGAGGTAGAGGGTGCGGGTGGTGTCGGTGGTCTCGATGAGGCGGTTGCCGGCGGAGTCGTAGAGGTAGCTGGTGGCGTTACCCAAACGCCACTTCTGCGAGTTCTGCTGGTTGCAGGCGGCGAGCTGGAGTGCCTTGCCGTCGGTGTATTCGGCGTTGGGGACGACAACGCAGGTGTTGGTGGCCGGGTTGCGGAGCGAGTCGTCGTCGGGGTTGTGGGTGAGCTGCTGTTCGGGGCGGCCGTCGCAGGGGGCGATGACGAGGTTGGTGGCGGAGACCGTGGCGCACTTGCCGAGGACCTGGAGGGCTCCTTCGGTCAGCTTCCACTGCTGTGGTGTGGTGCCGTTGCAGGTGTAGAGCTGGATGGGTGTGCCGGTGGTCTTGTTTCCGCTGCGCAGGTCCAGGCATTTGCCGGAGGGGTTGACCAGGGGGCCTTGGCCGTTGCCGAAGCCGGTGACGGAGGTGAGCTTGTTGCGGCGGTCCCAGTTCAGGGTCTGGGTGTCGCCGCCCGTCATGCGCTCGTAGGTGTTGCCGAGGTCGTCGGACTTGAGCGTGGAGATGGCCTGGACCGTGGATCCGGGGGCGTTGGTGGTGGAGTCGATGCTGGTGAGGGTGTGCGGCTGTGCCGTGGTGGGTGCCTGGGTGCCGTTGTTGCTGACCGTTTTGCCGTAGCCGTAGGTGTAGGTGTCGTTCAGCGTCGGGTCGGTCAGGTCGCGGGCGGTGAGTTTGGTCCGGTTGCCGATGGAGTCGAACTCGTACTGGTGCCAGTAGCCGCCGCCGTCGATGCCGGCGGAGAGCTGGGTCTGGCTGGGGCCCGCGCCCGGTGCGGTGGTGGCGGTCGGGCAGCCGGTCTGGCCGGTCCAGGCGTGGACGAGGCGGCCCATGGGGTCGTAGGCGAAACACTGCTGATCCGTCGCCTGCGACTGGGTCTGCTGTCCGCCGGCGGTGGTGACGGTGGTCTGCAGGTCCTTGATGGAGGTGACGTTGCCGACGGTGTCGTAGCCGTAGGTGAGAGTGGAGATGTGAGCGTAGGGGATCGTGGCCTCGCGCTGGCTCTCGGCTTCAGAGAGCTGGCCGGTGAAATCGTCGTAGATGTTGCTGGTCCACACACGGCGAGGGGACTGCCCCGAGGTGGTGCGCAGGACCTGGCCGAGGGGGCCGTAGACGGTGCCGGAGGTGTACCAGGCGAGGCCCGAGGTGGTCACCGGAGCGCCGTCGGCGTTGTAGCGGGTGATGAGTTTTTCGGCGGTGAGACCGGCGGGAGTGGCCGGCAGGGTCGTGGTCTGGAGTTTTCCGGTGGAGGTGTAGGTGTAGCCGTAGGTGTAGGTGCCGGAAAGGCCGGCGGTGTCCACGGTGGACGGGATGGTGACCTTGGTGCCGGTGTGGCGGTATTCGGTGTCGTAGCCGGTGACTTCGCTGGTGTAGGCGGCGCCCTGCTTGTACTGGGTGGAGGCGACGGGGTAGCCCTTGGCTCCGGGCAGGGTGTCGTAGGTCCACTTGGTGACGAGGGGCCCGGTGGCGGAGTCGTCGTGGAGTTCGGTGGTGCGGCCCAGGTTGTCGTAGAGGGTGTGCTGTTCGCGCAGGCTGTTGTCCCTCGACCAGATCTGGCGGTCGAGGATGTCGTAGCCGAAGGAGGACTCACCCGTGTCGGGGTCCTTGGATGCGCTCAGCCGGCCGCGGACGTCGTAGGTGTAGGTCCAGGCATTGCCCTGGGCGTCAGTGACCTCGGCGAGCTTGCCGCGCGGGTCATAGCGATAGGTCGTGGTGATGGGCGCACCGAGGTCGGTGGTGGTGTAGTGCTCGACCTTGACCGTGCGGCCGAGCGCGTCGGTCGTGGTCTTCGCGGCGCGGCTACCCGAGAGCGGCGTCGAGCCGTTCGCTGACATGCCGGTGCGGGTGAGGGTCCAGTCGGCGCCGTACTGCGTGGTCGCAGTGTGCTGGGCGACGTCGTTCTTCAGCGTGGTCACCCGGACAGGGCGGCCGAGCCCGTCGTAGGCCGTGTTCGTCGAGCTGGGGACCTCGAAGACGGTGACCGGGGTGAAGAGCTCCGTGGTGGGCTCACTGCGGGCGAGGTAGGCGTTGCTCGTCTCGCTGACGGTGCCACTGGAGTTGTACTGCGTGTCGGTGACAATGCGTCCGCCGCCGAGGGCCTCGCTCTGAGTCTGGCGCGGGCGCATGAGGCCGTCGTAGAGCGCGACGGATGACTCGTAGGTGCCGTCATCGCGCAGGGTCTTGGTGGTGACCGCGGGGATCTTGTTGTCAGCGAGCTGGTAGTCGAACTGGACAGACGGGGTGGTGGTGTCGGGGTTGCGTGAGGCCGACCAGACCTTGATGACGCGGCCCAGTTCGTCGTAGGCGCTGGTGGTCTTCCGCCCGTTGGGGTCGGTGACGGACAGCGGGGTCCCGCGCCCGGGATCGAATGCCGTGGTGACGGAGTGGGTGGCGGCGTTAGTGGTGGTGATCTGGAACGCCGGCCCCTTGTCAGGGACGTACGTGGTCGTGCTGGCGTTGTCCTTGGCGTCGGTGACCTTGACCGCGCGCCCCAGCTCGTCGTACTCGGTTCGGACGGAGGTGATCCAGTTGGTGCCGTCCGCGGCGATGGTGTCGACCTGGCGCGGCAGGCCCTTGACGGGGGCGGTGCCGAAGGCGGCCGTGGCGTCGTAGGAGGTGCGGGTCTCGCTGATGATGCGGTCCGTGTACGAGCCGGCGATCTGGCAGCGGCCGGTGATGCTGCGGGTGTGAGAGGGCAGGCCGATGAGATGCGCGGTGGTGTTGTGCACGTACTCGGTGGTGCTGCATGCCTCGTCGGAGATCGTGCCGTCGGCGCCGGTCACGTAGGTGTAGACGCTCTCGGGGAGCCCGTAGGTCTCGTCGTAGGTGTTCTCGGTGCGGACCTTGCGGGTCTCGCCGGCGCCGAGTTCCTGGATGCTCTCGGTGGTGAGGATGCCGGTGCGGTAGGCCTTCAGGTCAGGCAGGCCGTCGCCGCGCACGCGGGTGGCGGTTTCCTTGGCATAGGGCCAGGACAGTGCGCGGGCGTGGACGGTGCCGTTGTCCGCGCGGGTGTAGGTGATCGTCTCGGCGGCTTGGCCCTGGTAGGCGGGGAGGTCTTCGCCGAGGGTCTGGGTACCGGTGGAGTCCTTGACCAAGACGGCGGGGCGGTTGGCGTCCTGGGACATGCCGCGGAAGTAGCGGGTGACGGTCTTGGACTGCTCGGTGGCCGTGGACGTGCCGGTGTTCGCGGTCTCGCCGTGGGTGACGGTCACTTCGGCGTAGCCGCGCCACTGGCTGTAGGTGCGCAGTTCGGGCTTGGAGAACTCGTCGGTGTCCTTGGCCCAAGCCGCGCCGTCGTCGGGGTAGGTGTAGGTGGTGACGACGTCTTTCTGGCGTGCGACGCGGTCCTTTTCGATGACGCGGTCGACGACGTACTTGTTGAACCACTCGGTCTTGGGCTTCTCGAGGTCCGGGTCGGGTGACCAGTGGACCGGGAAGCAGCGCGAGGTGTTGGCCTCGGGCGCGGGGTGGGTGGCGCCGACGGGGCAGGGGGCGGAGTAGTCGACGTAGATCTCCCCGCCCGTCTCGGTGCGGATGGTCTCCACGCGCAGCCGGTCGAAGTCGGGGGTGGGGTCCTGGGAGCTGGTGGCGACACGGTTGGGCATGTCGACCTGGTTGGCCAGGAAGGTGACGGCCGGCAGGTCACTGGTGGTGCCGTCCGCCGCGTAGCCGGTCCGGGTGATGGACTCCAGCCACAGCGGTGGGTGGGTGTCGGTGCGCTGCTTGGGGAACGACTGTGCCAGGTCCCAGGTGTCGACCAGGGACAGAGCGGTGGAGCCGGGGGTGCGCTGGCCGTGGGTGCGGACTGCGATCAGTCGTCCCTTGGTCCAGAAGGTGGGTGAGGTGACGTAGCAGTTGGTCGCACTGGTCTTGCAGTGGAGGGTGGCGGGGGTGTCCCACCAGGGCTGCTTGTCCTCGTAGTTCGTCGACTCGAACTCGGTGTCGCTGCAGGAGATGGCACCTTCCCTGATGCAGCGTTCGTCGACCTTGAACTCGACCTTGCCTGCGGGAGCACCGGTGAGGTTGTCGCTGCGCAGGCCGTAGAGGATCTGGGTGGGGTAGCCGCCGCGGATGTACTCCTTGGCCTGCTTGTACTTGCCGTTCTGGGCGTAGCGGTTGGTTTCGGGGAACCAGTCGATGATCATGGCGTTGCCGTGGACGTCCTCGACGTAGTCGAGGTTCCAGCGCCATGCCTGCTTGCAGAAGGAGGCCGCGTAGGTGGCCTGGTGGCAGGGCTCGCCGGTGTGGTTTCCGGCCACGGGGGCGGTGAAGGTCGAGCGGGTTTCGGGCCGGGTGCCTGTGGTGCCGTCCACGTCGTTGCGGCCGAAGTGGTAGCGGGTGCCGTCGCGGGTGGTGACTTGCCAGTACTCGCCGTCGTAGGCGCCGGTCTGCTTGCCGCCGGTCTTGGTGGTGCCGTTCTTGTCCTTGTATTCGATCTTCGCGCCGTCGTCGTTGGCGGAGACCCAGCGGCCGTCGGCGTCGTGGACGAGTTCGGTGGTGCTGCCGCCGAGGGACAGGACGAGGTTGTCGCTGGCCCAGCAGAGGTCGGACTTCTTCTTGTCGGTGGCGTTGTCGTTGTTGGGGCTGCTGGGGCTGTCCTTGCGGTCCTCGGAGCAGGTGCGGTAGCGGCGCTCGACGAAGCCGGGGTGGTAGTCCCAGCCGTCTCCGATCCAGGAGGCCTGGGCGTTGGCGACGGAGGTCTTGCCGTCGACGGCCTGGGAGGAGTAGGTGAAGCTGATCTTGGGTGCCGGGCCGGCGGGGGGTGCGGGGACGGAGAGCGGGTAGGTCCAGGTGAACCCGCCGCCGCTGCCGCCGGCCGTCCAGGAGCCGGAGGGGGCGAGCGAGGAGGCCTTGTAGGAGCCGGCGGCGCCGGCCCCGGAGTCGGTGGCCACCAGGACGCTCGTGCCGCCGCCGGCCTGGGTGGACAGTCCTTGCGTGGGGACGTCGGCCGGGTCGATGGTGGCGGTGACGGTGTCGGCGCCGGCGTCGTTCACGCTCGGCACGTCGATGGGGGTCGAGCACTCGTCGAGGTCGGGGGTTTCCAGGAAGCACTCGGGCAGCTGGACCATGCGGAGTCGGGAGACCCACTCGGTGCCGAACAGGTCGGCGAACTTGCGGTAGTCGAGCTCCACATCGATGGGGGTCGAGCCGGTGGGCGGCGGCGTGACGCTGATGACCGCAGCGTCGACGCCGGCTTTGTCCTTCGCCGTCTGCGCCTCGATCTTGACGGCCCACGTCCCGGTGGGGGCCGGGGGCTGCGGCTCGCCTTCGAGTGCGGTGGCCTGGCCGAGTTTCACGGGGAGGTCTCCGACAGGCTTCATCTGCCCTGCCGCCTGCCCGAGATCGACCGTGTCGTTGTCCGGCGCCGGCGGGGTGGTCTCGGTGGGGATGTACTCGGCCGGGGGCTCTACGGGGTCGCCCTTCCAGCTGCTGAGTTCTTCGGCCTTGACCGCGTCCGGGTCCGCGTTGGCCGTCTCCTGCAGATCGGGGAGCTGGACGGCGTGGGGCACCGGGTCCTCCGGCGGCGGAGCGGCGAACGCCTGGGACGGCAGCAGTGATATCGCCAGCAGTGCCGAGACCGTGACGCCCGCGCGTCGCGCGGCGCGCCGTGCCTGGTGGCCAGGCGTGCGCAGCGGCCATCCCGAACGGGACCAGGACATGCAGAACCCCCACTTCCGCCGCGTGCTCGGCAAGGCCGGCCGCAGGGAAAACCCATCAAATATTCACGTGATTGTGCGGGAAATCGTCACGGGAAATCCACAACACTTCCCGGAAGGTGACACTCGTCACTGCGCATTTGAATTCGAATGCGGAGCTATTCACGCGAAAGATGAATATGGAAATAATCTACTGCGCTGATGGTCATTCACGGCGCAAGTGATCAATCCAGCGATTGCGACATAGGGACACCCCCGCGGGTTGATATGACCGATTAGGGCTTTACGTCGCCCTCTTGATGGCGCATCACAGCTGGTAAGAGCGCTGACGGAGTCTGCTGGTTCCCTCCGGTGCGAGAAAAGGCGGGGGTATGACGAAAGCGTGAAGATGCGCCATGCTCTGCTGGCACTCGTGTGTGCGCAGCAGGAATTTCCAGGGCATGGCGGTTTCCCGGTGCCCAGGGGGGAAGGGACTCATGGACGCCTCTGCAAGGCCTGAAGAAACCGATCGCGCACCCGCGGGGGAAAGCGGTCCCGGGGCGTTCGCCGCGCCCGGCGGCAAAGGCGCGGCAGCCGGACGCAGGCGCCGTCTGTTTGCCGTCGTGGCCGCGGGTGTAGCTGTCGCCATCGCTCTTCCGCTGGGTGCCCATTTCGTGGGCGGCGGGCGTGATAGCAAGGGCGAGGCGCACTCCAGGCCGACCGCTGCCCATCCGCTGGGCATGCTCGAGGCGGCCCGTGAGGCCAGGCGGACGGGCAAGGATGTCGAGGTCACCGCGGAGCGGACCGCTCACGCCACCACCTGGGCCCAGCCGGATGGACAGTTCCGCACCCGGACGCACAGCGACACCATCCGCGCGAAGGTCGGCGGCGAGTGGAAGAAGATCGATACCACCCTGCGCCGGACCAAGGAGGGCTACGCGCCGGCCGCGGTGAACGACGCGCTGCTGTTCAGCGCGGGCACCGCCGCCAAGGACTTTGGCGGCCGTGCCTCCCGCGCCGTGCAGCGCACCGTCCTGCCGCAGGCCGCTTCCCTCACAACTGACGCGCCCGCCTGGAGTGAGCTCGTGCGGCTCACCGTGGACGGGCACGACCTCGTCGTCAGCTGGCCCGGGCAGCTGCCCGCACCCGTCGTCGACGGCGCCCGCGCCCTGTACCAGGACGTGCGGCCCGGAATCGACCTCCTGCTCACCGCGCGCGACAGCGGCTACTCCCACGTCCTGATCGTCCACACCCGCCAGGCTGCCCAGGATCCGCTGCTCGCCGACCTGAACTACCGCCTGTCCTCCCCCACGCTCACCTTCCGCCTGGACCCCGTCTCCCACGTCGTCAGCGCCGTCGACGGCAACGGTACGGAGATGGCCGCCGCGCCCACCCCCTACCTGTGGGACTCCGCGGGGGAAATCCGGACGACGCTGGGTGAGCCGGTCCCCGCCGTCGATCCGTCCCTGGCGGATACCGCTCTGGCCTTGCCGAGCCTGGCCGGCCCGCAGCCCGGCAGCCACGACGCGGCCCTGGGCGCCACGCTCAGCGCGGACGGCGTGCTGCAGCTCGCCGTGAAGCCACGCGTCCTCGATGACCCCGACGTCGTCTACCCCGTCTTCATCGACCCCTCCTTCAAGGGCCGCAAGAAGAACTGGACGCTGCTGTACGAGAAGTACCCGAGCTCGAGCTTCTACAACGGGCAGAACTTCAACGACGGCACCAACGAGGCCCGCGTCGGCTTCGAGGCGACCACCCAGGGCATATCCCGGTCGGTCTTCAATTTCGAGCACGACAGCAAGCTGAACGACGCGGTGGTGACGCAGTCGACCTTCCGGATCTGGCAGACCTATTCCTGGGGTTGCACCCCGACGCAGTACAACGTCTACCTCGCCGGCACGGTCTCCCCCGCCCACAGTTGGAACAGTCCGCCGACGTGGGGGCGGCTGATCAAGCCCGCCACCAGTGGCAGCGGCTACCGGGCCGACACCTGCCCCGACAGCTGGGTCGGCGTCGACATGAAGTCGATCGCCCAGGAGGCCTCCACCGGCCACTGGGCCGGGATCGGCATCGGCTTGCGTGCCGCCAACGAGGCCGACACCAGCCAGTGGAAGAAGTTCATGGCCAACGGCGAGCTCTCGCCGTACATCGAAACCGTCTACAACCACAACCCCAACGAGCCGCTGCAGGTCGGGATGTCCACCGTCCCCGGCGGCACCTGCGACACCGCCAGCCCCTACCTCGCCATCGGCAAGAGCGACATCACCTTCCAGGTCACCGGCGTCGACAAGGACGGCGACCTGCGCTTCGTCCATCTCAAGGTCTGGCCCAACGACAACCCCGGCGCCCCGGTCATCGACAAGGACATCAGCCCCACCAGCGACGGCTACATCAAGGAACGCATCGACTGGGAGAGGTTCACCGGCGGCAAGACGTACTCCTGGTCCGCCTGGACCATCGACTACACCGGCGGCAAATCCGCGGCCGGCCCCTCCGGCACCACCGCCTACTGCCAGTTCACCGTCGACCACACCGCCCCCGGCAGCCCCCTCGTCACCTCCGCCGACTTCCCCGTCCCCGGCCCCGGCCTGGACCAGTGGAGCCTCGTGGAGTTCGGCACCGCCGGCAAGTTCACCTTCTCCACCGCCATCACCGTCGCCGGGGAGACGAAGCCCGACCCGGGCGTCACCCGCTACGAATACTCGATCAACATCGCCAACCCCACCGCCAACCCCTACCTGACCACCACCGGCGGCGCCGCGGTGACCAAGACCCTCACACCGCCCATGGCAGGACCCAACATCCTGTGCGTCTGGGCCGTCGACTCCGCCGGAAACCGCTCCGCGGCACCGGCCAAGTACGTCTTCTACGTCAAGCCGCGCAAAGCACCGGACCCGGCAGGCGACCTCAGCGGAGACGGCACACCCGACCTCCTGGCCATCGACGCCCAGGGCAACCTGCGCACCTACGCCGCCGAGACCGCGGGCGACGTCGGCATCGACCTCCCCGCAGGGCTCGACGCCAACGGAAAACTCCTCGACGACGGCTACTGGAAGAACCCGACCACCTCGAAGCCGGCCCTGATCACCCACTCCGGCGACTGGTACCCCGGCGACGGCGTCAACGACATGCTCGCCCGCATGCCCGACGGCAAGCTCTACCTCTACCCCGGCGACGGATACGGCAGCTTCAACACCGCCGAACGCCTCGACATCCTCCTGCCTGCCAACGCCCCCAACCCCGCAACCCTCACCCAGATCACCGCCACCGGCGACATCACCGGCGACGGACTGCCCGACATGTTCGCCCTCGCCGGCACCCAACTGTGGGCCTTCACCGGATACACCGGCGCCGCCTTCACCGACGCACGCCAACTCGCCACCACCGGCTGGAACACACAAGACATCGTCACCGTCGCCGACATCTCCGGCGACAACGTCCCCGACCTCCTCTTCCGCACCGAGGAAACCGGCCGCGGACTCCTCCTGCGACACGGCAAACCCGCCACCACCGGAGGCGTCGACCTCACCTCCCTCACCACCCCCGCCGCCTCAGCCACCGGAAAGGACGAGGTCTACGGCTCCGGCGGCTGGAACCGCGCCAGCATCCCCATGATCATCGGAATCCCTGACGCCAACGGCGACACCATCCCCGACCTGTGGGCCGTCATGAGCAACGCCAGCATCCGCTTCTACCCCGGCAACCGCACCGGCCACGGCACCTCCACCGAAGTCGGCGCCGGAGGCTGGACCGGCCTCCTCACCCTCGGATAACCGCCCACAACCCGACGGTGCCCCCGACAGCAACAGGGGGCACCGTCAACCCATAGCCATCAGGGGCCCGCCGCTCACCTCTCCAACATCAGCCACCCCAACGCCACAGCCCCCACACGGTGCGGGACAGCGAGCAGGTGAGTAACGGGACGGCCGTACAGAGGCGTCGCCACACAGGTCGAACAGCGCTGCCTCCCCACCGGATCGCCCGCCTGTCCGCGCCAGACCGGCGAGCTGCAGGCTGACCAGCCCGACAACAAACCCAAGAAACGGAGCACGCATGCAGCGGGCGTTCGCCAAACACCGCAGCTGGACATACCGGCTGCCGGCCGTGGTCATGCTGACGGCGGCCGCCAGCGCGACGGCATGTTCCAACAGCACTCCCCCACCGGAAACACTCGAGCACCGCGACGGCCGGGAGATGGGAATCGCCTTCCGCGAGGAGGGAGCATGGCCCGACATCAGCCGATCCCGGGCCGAAAGCCTGTGCCGCAGCACCGCACAATTGGAAGGCTACGACCAGGCCGGGACAGACGACTACATCGCCGGATGCACCGACGAACTGCTCACACCCTGACGCACTGCTGCACCTTTCGGCCTACCCACTGAGCCTTTCCAACCTCAGGTTGAGGCGTGAGGGTGCAAAGTCCGGTGGCGGAGCGGTGTCGAGTGGACGCGGTTGCGGATCAAGAACACGCCCGCCCGACTGACGGAAAGCACCAGCGCTGGCCTCCATCAGGGTATGTCGCTGGCGCAGTAGAAGCGGCAGCTGACGCCCGGCCCGGGTGTGCATGGTTCGCCGGCCGGCGCGCGGGTCGTACAGCGCGCGGCCGCCGGGCGACCGGGAAAGCTCAGTCGCCTACGCCTTCGTTGTCGTCCACCGAGTCAGAGCCGTCACCGTTGCCCGCCACCGAAGCCGTTACTCCATCCGATGTCGCAGCTAGCAACGGCGGGGCTGCAGCGTCGTTGGACGGTGCAGCCACCAGCGTGCCCTGAGGACGCCGTGGTGCTCCTCTTCTGCACTCTGCCGGTGAACCAGGTGTTCTCCCTGGCTGGGGATCGTGTCGGCTGGACCGGACCGGTCCAGCCTGACAGCACCGGGGCGGTCAACCAAGGTCGGTGGTCGCGGGCGCGGCACAAGCGCCGGTTGCGGGCCCACTTCTTGAGGTCGCCAACCCGTTGGCCTGGCGAAGTCCCACCGCCTGGTCGTTGCCTGCCTCGCGTCGGCGCCGGACCGCGCCGTCCGCTCCCGGGCCGGCAATGACGCCCAGGTGCGCCCCGCACGACCGACGACTGCGGGCATCTCAGCGCAGGGTTCCCGAAGCCCGGACCTCATACGAAGTAGTTGGGATGCCCTACAGGTACGGTCAGCCAGACGGGCCCCATGGACATTGCACGAATCGGCCGGATATTAGCTGCATGAGAAGGATCTTTCGGCAGCAGAATCTTCGGTCATGACAGCTATCAAACGAATCGCGGCTGTGGCCACCTCCGTCGCCGTCGTCGCTGGCGCCGCGCTCGTAGTGGCCCCCGGTGCTTCGGCCACCAGCTACAACGGGTGTGACTGGCCGAGGGTCTGCTTCTACCAGACCCAGCCCGACTGGACCATCGGCATGCCCGACGCCGCGTACCAGGACGTCACGTCCACCTACCAGAATCTCAGTTCTAACGCTTACGGGGCCGACTGGGTCTACAACAGCCGCAACGACGATCGCGCCATGCTCCGCTTCACGTACAACGGCAGCACGTACTACAAGTGCATCCCTCCCAACGGAACCATCCAGTTCTCGTCGGCTTCCACCGTCACAGGAATCCGGATCGACACAACGGCCGCCTGCTGATCCAGCCACTGCGACCACACCGGTTCCACTGCCGACCGGCCGAGATAGGCATGGGAGTACAAAGCGGTGAATGGCACCGGGGAGACGCTCTGCCATCTCGTCGGTGCCCCCGTGAAAGTCACCAGAGACATGGCCCTCCCCGTCGAGCTCGATCCTTCTGCGGCAGCCTGCGTGCGGGCCGCCTGATTGCTGGGAGCATGGTGCAGCCGACGACTACCGACAGCCGTCGGACCACCGCACCGGGACAGGGCGCGGCGCATCGTGGTGCGCGGCGGCGCTGCCGATCCAGCTGGTCTCAGGGGCGGTCGTGCGCGGCGATGGACCGGCGCTGCCAGTGTCCTGGAAGTACACCTCCTGAGGCCGCGGTCTGCTCGAGCTGGTCGTCGCTCGCGCCGTCCTCCGGGCTGCCGCCTGGTGTCTCTAACCGTCGCCACAGGTAGGCGAGCAGACGGCACCCAGGTCGTCGGCATGCTGGAGAAGATCCGCGTCCCAAGGGTCAGACCATCTGACTTCGCACCTGAGAGCGTGTCACAACGTGATTGCCCGATAGGCCAAGTGCCATGGACTACCTCATCGGCATACAGCTCGCCCTCTGACGGCCAGAAGATCAGGCCGCTGACGTAGCCGGCTGGGAAAAGGAGAGGGCTCTGTCGAGCCTGTCCAGCCATTTGTCAGCCTCATCCTCGGATGCATAGTCCGCTGCACGAGCACGACCGCTTCAGCCCGGCTCATCTCCACAGCACCCATTGCGCCCTCCCCCGTCGCCAGCCTAACGAGCAGCATGATCGGCCTGGCAAGTCCCTGGGCCGGGAGGCCCGGTGACCGCACGCGGGCCCGCCAGACGCCCGCACCGGCCCTCTTTCCAGGCCAGGACCGCCAGGGTGACCCTGGAGCAGCCATACCGGCACACAGCAAGAACCGGGGCAACTGGTGATGCAACTTGGACCAAGGGGTTGAAAGGATCATGGTGAGTGACAGAAACACAGCCGACTACTGGAATCCGGTCTACGATGACGGCCGCGACTGGAAGCAGGTCTGCGACGCGGAGATCGCGATGCTCACCCACTTCGCCGCCCCCCAGCCCGGCCAGAAAGCCCTGGACATCGGGTGCGGCACCGGCCAGCTCGCCCGCTGCCTCCACTCCCTGGGCTACGACGTGACGGGAGTAGAAGTCTCCGCCGCAGCTCTCCTCAAAGCCCGCGCCCGTTCCTACACGATGGGCCCACGCTGGGTACGGCACGACATCCAGGCCGGCCCCCCACCCGGCATCACCGCGGCAAGCATGGACATCGTCTCCTTCCGCCTGTCATTCCAGTTCTTCGACAGGAAGAAACAGATTCTCGAAATGGCCAGATCGCTGCTGCGCCCAAGGGGACTGATCTACCTCGTACTTCCCGTCCTGGAACGCGAAATCCTCCCCAGCGGCCGCCGCTCCAGCGCACTTCCCGCCGCCGAAATCTCCCACCTCTGCCAAGGCTGGCACGTCGACAAGTGGGACCTGGGATGGCTGGACCACCTCATCCTGCGAACAGCGTGACCGCTCACCCCCAACGACAGCCCCGCGCGGTATACCACGGGCTCGGCCAGTCGTCGAAGTGTTGCCGTGAGCGGGACCGGCGCCGACCGCGCGGCGGTTTCGGCGAGCGAGGACCCTGTCGCCTGGGCTACGTAGCCGCCAACCGCATCACCGTGCTCGAGTTCATGGGAGACCCACGCGGCTGCGAACTGCTCGCAGAACTGCCCAGGCACTCAACAGACCGGCTGGTGCCGCGCCAGGTCGCCCGCGCCCCTGAGCAACTCCGCTTACGACGAACTCGTCCGGGGCTGCGACGACCAGGCCCGCCAGCTGGTGAACGAAGCCGAGCACCTCGCCGAACGCGTCGGCTACCAACTAGTCGCTTTCTTCTGCACAGTGACACAGATTCACCTGGGCCTCATCGCCGGACACTGGAACGGGTGGACGCCCGCATCGAGGAGCGACTGCGAGAGACCGGCGACGACGACACCGTACGGATCGGCCTGCTGGTGGCCCACGCCACGCCGGACACAGCCCGAGGGCCGTTAGCCAAGGCCGCCGGTCACCTGCTCCCGATCGAAGCCCACCGCGACGAGATTCACGACTGGGACGTACTCCCGTCGGCCCTGCTGCTGCTCGCCCAGATCGACCTGCTCCGCGGCGACCCGGCGCAGGCCTGGCCCGGCCCCAGTCAGCTGCCCAGGGCGGCGGCAGGTCGCGCGCCCGCACTGCGGCCGACACGGCGCGGGTGAGCGGCGAAAACGGCGCGCGGGTCGACCGGTCCCGCAGTCACCGGCCGGTGGATTCGACTGGAGGCTGGAACAGCCGAAGGGGCATGGCGGCATGCGGGGTTCGCGCTCACGTCGGCTGCATTGTGCGCTGCCGGCTCAGGGGCAGGGTTCTGCGCCTGAGGAAATGGTGCGCCCAGAGGGCAGCCGAGACGCGGCGTACGAGAAGAGGCGTAGCGACAGAAGAGCTGCCATCAGTGGGAACGGGTACGGGAACAATGATCGCCGTCTGTGCAGCGCGGTCTGCGTGCTGGCCCATCAAGGGTGAAAGCACGTTGACGAGTTCCATCGTGGTGTAGCTGTCAGCTGGAAGCACGACGGCATCGAGGTCGGGCGGCATCGGGTCATCCAGCCCCTGGCATCGGATGACCGGCTGATCGTGTGTGTAGCGGACGGGACCCTGCGGCGGTACAAGGATCTCCGCGCCGAGCATCCGGACGGCGAGCTGGCAGGCGAAGTCCCGTGCCTGTGCCACATTTTCGAGCGCGACAACTACGCGGCGCAGATTGAACCGCTCAATGGCATGCCTGGTTCCGAGGGCCTGGGTGCGCCACGGGCGGGATTGAGGCAGGTCGGGGACCTCGATCTGGATGAACTGATGGGGGCTGAGCAGCCCCTCGTCGAGGAGATCCTGGCGTCCCACTGTCGGCCGATAGGGGCCGAAGATGGGCTGGGCAGGCATGTTGACGATCCAGTCCGCCTTTGTTGTGTCGCCTGCAGGCTTGGGTAGTTCGCAGGGAATGTATGGATTTGCGGTGAGATAGATGCGCGTGTAGGCGAGGATGCAGTCGTCGTAGTGAATGGCAGCATGGGGGTGCTGGGGATCGATGCTCCCTTCTGCGGTGCGGTGGGCCTCCTCGATGATGAGCTGGTCCCATGGGGGCAGTCGATGTTTGCGGTGGCTGCGGCTGATGAGTTCGGCATCGTCGTAGAGGGCTACGACAAGAGATCCTGGGGGCTGCTTGGCCATCCAGTGGGCCAGTTCGCGCGCGCTGATGAGTCTAGTTCCCACCTTTCCACTCCGGCTGGGGCGCAGGTTGATGCCGGCCAGTGGCCCTTTGCCGAGCATGCGCCAGGTCTTGACCACGTGGTGGAGATAGGAGCGAGTGGGGCAGAGAACCAGGCAGGTGCCAGCCCCGGCCTCGTGGACCGCGACCGCTGCCGTCATGGTCTTTCCGGCGCCGGACGGCATGGTGAGCAGCATGCGCCGGCCGCCACGGAACATGACGTCGGCCAGTGCGGGGGGTGACGGCTCGTTGTCTGCGATCCAGATGCTGAGTTCGGGCGCAGCATCGCTGCCGGCCGGCTCTGAGTGGTTGGAGCACTCGTGCGTCTGAGTGTCGCCGGCTGGGTCATCCTGGCCGGCGTGCGCGGATGCCCCTACGAACGCCGCCGGGGTGTCATCGCACTGGAGCCCGGGGATCCATTCCATGGCGAGTGCTTCGACCGAGGCGATCTCTTCTGGGCTGAGGCGGCCGGCGCCAGCGAGCGTTCTCAGGTCGGCGATCCACTGGCCCAACGGGAAGCGGATGCCGTCATGGATGTCGATGTGGTGGGCGGGGACGCGCAGGTGCTGGTGGTTGCGGTAGAAGCGCCGGGCGGCGCGCAGGCCATGGGCGTGGGTGGTCGCCTGTGGGCCGAACGGGCGGCGCAGTGCGAGGGCCAAGGGGGCGTCGGGTAGCGGCAGTGCGTCCAGTTGAGCCTGCTGCCCTTGGGTAAGCGTGGGAAAGATGTCGAACTGTTCGTCCAGCCATTGCGTGATCTCATCGGCCTGGGCTGGCGGCAGGCTGTTGTGGATGACCAGGCTTGTGCCGGGTGTGCGTGCTCGGGCGCACATGCGCTGCCAGGCGTGAGGCCAGGCGGGGTTCCACCAGGGGTCGATGTCTTTGAGGGCGCGCCGGTAGGGGGCGGGCAGGGCACCCTCGTTCGCCAGGCGACGCTGTTCAGCGAGCCACTGCCCCAGTGGCTTTCGTTGGTAGGTCTGGGCAGGTTCGGGGAGCAGGTGCCCGTGGTGACGGGCGTAGGCCTGGGCCGTTTCCAGGAAGGTCTCTGTGCTGTCCCTGGGATAGGCCCAGGTCATGTTGCACGTGGCCAGGGCGGCGACGCGGGCCGGTGCGAGGCTCCCGGAGGATTTGAGGGCGCGCTGGTAGCCGAGCCAGCATCCAAGGTGGAAGCCGTCGGGGGTGATGTGGTTGCTGGGAACGTTGAGGTGGCCGTGGGTGCTGAAGAATTGCTGCGCCCTGGCCATTCCGGCCTCCCAGGTGTCGGGCTCGGGTTTCATGATCCGCAGCATCAGGTGCGGGGCGATCTCGGCTGCGCGTGCGGGGCGGATAGCGAAGGCGGGTGTGGGCAGCAGCAGCTTGGTGCCGTTGATCGGGAGGCGGCGGAAGTAGTGCTCGTCGTATGCCTTGAGCGCGATCATGACTTGGTGCAGCAGGTGGTACGGGGTGCCGAACGTCGCTTCCTCAGGCCGTTGTCCGGGGCCGAAGAGGACCGGGACGATTAGGGTGGAGATCTTGTTCGATTCAGGGCCGATGCGCAGCGCGCGGCCGATCGCCTGGACGATGTCGATCGTGCTCTGTTTGGGGTCGGCGAAAAGTACGGAGTCAGCCAAGGGAAAGTCGACGCCTTCGACGCACAGTCGGACGTTGCACAGCACGCTGAGCTCGACTGGCAGTGGGTTGTGCGGTTGCGGGGGCTGGGTGAACCGGGCAATGCGCTCGCCTCTTTCGAGGCGGCCTAGGCGGCCGTGGACGCTAGCGGCCCATAGATTGTCGGCGTGGCTGCCGGGGATGCTGGCGGCAGTCTCGGACAGGGTCTCGGCAAAGGCCTCGCTTCGGGCGATGCTCCGGCTGAAGACAACCGTGCGGCGGATCTTGTGTTCTTCGCGTGCTTTGAAGAGGGCCAACTGGGCTACTGCGACGCGCATGGCGTCGGCCTGGGGACTGCGCCGGGCGCCGTCGCGTTCAGTGAGGTAGGCGCGCAGTTGCGAGTCGTGGATTTCTGGGGCGGCGATGCGGTAGTCGGCGAGGCGGCCTTCCTGGATGGCTTCGGCCAGTGAGTAGCGGTAGGCGACGTTGCCGTACAGGGAGACGTCGTCCATGGAGGCGATCGGTTCGACGGTAATGCCGCGGTTGACATCCCAGATCCGGGGCGTTGCGGTGAGGTAGAGGCGGTGGCGGGCGGGGATGGCGCCGTTGTCGTGGATGACGGCCCAGGGTTTGTGACGTCGGCCAGCTGTTCGGTGAGCCTCGTCGACGACTGCGATGTCCCACTGGGGCAGCAGGTGTTTGCGGTGGGCCTCGACGAGCTTGGGCAGCGAGTGGTAGGTGACGAAGACGCTGACAGGCCCTTCGACGCGGCGCAGGGCAGTGGCCAGTTGGGCTGGATCGCGGATCATTGTGAGCGCGTCGCTGAGGACGGGTTCACTGGTCTGCGGGTCAGAACAGAGTCCGAAATAGTGCCCGGGCCGGCCGGAGGTGTACCAGACACGGGCGGTCTGGTTGAGCAGAGCCAGTGTCGGCAGCACGGTCAGGCTGCGGCTGCTGGAGATAAGCTCGTGAGCGATGTGGACGGCGAGGTGGGTCTTGCCGGTACCGCACGGCATGATGACCTGCTGCCGCTCGTAGCCCATGGCGAAGGCGTTGAGGACGCAGTCCGCTGCGGCGCGCTCACGCGTCCATAGTTCGCTGGTCAGGCGTTCGACAGGCGTGTCGTGCAGCAATGGGACGGCTCCCCGGCTGAAGTGACGGTCTTCAAGAGGGAGGATGCAGATGACTCTTGGCTGGCCGGAGCTGATCTCAGGATCACTCACTCTCGAGGGTGAACGCTCCAGGCAAAGAGCGTCTCGCCGTGGTAAGAGCCGATGCGGCAGGCGCGGGAACCTTACGGCGAGGCATCCGTCTGCCCTCGTGTGGGAGACAGCTTGAGCCAGCGTCGAAGGACTGGAACCTCAATAGCCTCCAAAGCCCAAGTGGGGGCGGGATAGCGGGATACATGATGTGGACTGGAAGCCTTCCGCAGCGGCCGGTGCGCTTCATTGCCGACGAGTCGAACTGCTCGTTTCTGTGGCGAGTGGCTGGGGCACAGGGAGTGGACGTCGATTTCCTGCTGGCCGATCTGGGGGACGGGCCGTCGGGGCAGCAGGCTCTGCGGCCTCATCTGGCCGAGGTGTTCCTCAGCCGTACGGCCGTAGACCGGCTCGCAAGAATGCTTGCCGTACCGCCCGCGCGGCTGCAATGGGCCCTGCCGCATCTACGTGATTGTCATCTGCTGTCTGGTGAGCAGGCCCGGTGGGAATGGCCGTGGCAGCCCTTGGCGCACTATTTAGTTCCGGGCTGCGGGTTGTGCGCGGCGGCACGAGGTGGGGGTTGGGGTGAGGTGTGGCAGGTCTGGCCGGAAAGGTGGAGGATCTGCGAGCGGCACAGCCGGTTCACCCATGCACGCCAGGACGGGCCGGGAGGGGTGGACCTGGCCCGGCTTCCGGAGACGGTGCGTGCACATCGCGGGCGGAGCAGGCTCGAGCGACGGTTCGGTCCGACCGGGGCGGTTCTAGTCGCGGATGCCTTCGCCGTCACCGGATGGTGGTGGCGTCGCACCCCTACGACCCGCCGGTGGGCCGACAGGGCCGCCCAAGCCGGGGTGCAGCCCGAGGACATCGAGACAGCCTGGCTACTGGTGTATCCGGAGGTGCTGCTCGTAGCGCGGGCTCTGCTGCGCTACGAGCAGCGGCGAGCGGCCCAACCCGGCGGCCCCTGGATCGGAGCCGAGGCCGATCTGGTGGCTGAGCTGTCCCGGCTCGCAGGTGAGCTCGCCCTGCCGCCGGGCAGGTGGCAGGTTCCGGTAGCGGAGTGGCTCGCCCGGCACCACAGGTGCGCACAGCCCGCAGCCGGCGGAGAAGAGGGCGGGCGGCGTCGGGCCCGGCGGCCGGTCACCGCACTGGTCCATCGTGAGGATGAGAGCCAGATGTCACTCGAGAGCTGCTGCCTGCCCTGGGACTGGAGCGATCCGTTCACCGCCGTATGACATCCCGCCCGGGTGAACACCGCCCGCAGGATTCGGACGTACGTCCACGCATGTCCCCGATCGGAGGGTCGAGACGCAAGTCGCTGCGGACATTGCCTTCATGCCCGGATGCTGGAGTGGCACCACGCGTGGCTGTGGCCCGCAGCATCGAGGGAACAGGGGGCGGACGTGCCGGGGATGCTGGTCAGCACGGACGATATCGCCGTCCGCTTTCTCGACCGGTTCGGGCGTCGGCGTGAGCTTGCGGTGATTGAGGCCGCCGACGTGCCGTTCGAGGAGCTGGCCCCGTTGGACCGGCCGATCCCCTACCCGGGACGAAAGTCGTTCGTCAGCAACGCGTGGGCATCGGCCACCGACCAGTCCATGGCGTGCGGCTCGCTGCGTCAGCAGCACTGCGCCATGCTTCTGGACCGCGACCCTGCGGTGGGGCTGCGCAGCGCGGGTCCGATGGAGCTGCGCTGGAGCCTCCAGGGGCGCCGTCACAGCCTGCGGCCGGGGTTCGTCGTCTCGCGGGCGGGGCAGCGCGAAGTGGTCTGCGTGCAGCCTGAGGAACTCACCGACCAGTGGCGGCACGGGCAGGAGGTGCTGAGCGTGGCGGCGGCCGCCGACTGGCAGATCCGAGTGCTGGTGCCACCCGGCGGTGTGGAGCTGGACAACCTCAAACTCCTTTATGCCGCCCGCAGTCCGCAGTGGCTCACCGCCGGGCAGGACCAGGTGCTGGCCAAGCAGTTCCACCCCCCGCGCACGATCCGCTCCGGAGTGCGTGCCGCCGGTCTGCCCTCGCTGTTGGGGCTCGACCTCGCCTATCACCTAATCTGGGCGGGGCGTCTACACACCGACATGTGCATCCCGCTCACACCGTCGTCGACAACATGGGCCGACGCGGGAGCGTTCGCGTGACCCCGGCTCTCTGGCACGCCGCAGACGCGGCAGCGCCAGCTGCTGCCGACACCATCGCGCTGGGGGACATCGTCCGGTTCCGTGGCGCCGACTGGGTGGTCACCGCCTTCCACGGAGGTCGTCTGTTTCTCGACGTCGCAGAGCCGGTGGAACCCGGGGATCCGGCAGAGCCGCTGATCATCCTGCAGACCACGGTCACCTCGGCCCCCGACTTCGCCGTGCTGAACCGGGCGGCCCCGCGCAGTACGCTGCCCGGCCGCATCGGCGAGTTCCATGCCCTGCCGCGCGACGTACGCAAGGCCGCTGAGCAGTGGGAGCGACATGTCAAGGAGGTACTGCACCAGCAGGCCCCGAACGTTCCCGCCACCACCCTGCCCCAACCGGCCTTCGACCCGGAGCGCCGTACCCTGCGCCAGCGGTACCAGGCCAAGGCCGAACAGCTCACCCAGCGCGGAGTGCCGGTGTCCGCGGCCACCGTGGAGCGGAAGTGCGCGGCGTGGCGCAGGGAAGGCCTGATGGGTCTGGTCGACAAGCGGCACCTGCGCACTGCAGCCCCGCATGGACGGGTCGATGCGCGGGTGGTCGACATCGTGTGGGAGATCCTGGACGACGAGCGTGCCAGAGGGCTGTCGCCGGGAACGCTGTCCCGGCTGATCGACCGGGTGGAGCAGACGGTTCGGGTCCGCTATGCGAAGCTTCTGGCTGATCCGAAGACCGCCCGGGGGCTGGTGAACAGTCCGGCGACGTTCTACCGGTTGCTGGAGCGGCTGGGGATCACCGCGGAGAACGCCCATACTGCCGCGGCCCGGCACGCGGCAGGGCCGGCCATCTCAGCGGCGCGGCCCGGGGCCCGGCGGGCGACCTGGGCTCGCTGGCCCGGGGAACTGGTGCAGATCGACACCACGGGGCTGGACGTCCTCGTCCTGGGGGACGATGGGCGGGTCATCTCCGTGGAGCTCACGATCGCAATCGATGTGGCCACCCGCAGCATCGTCGGCTCGCTGATCGTGCCCAAGCGGGTCGGTCGCACCGGCGGGACCGGTCGGTGGCTCGCCGGGCGGGCCACCCGGTCCTTCGACACCATGCAGGTCGTCGCCCAGACCACGGCACCGCTACCCGCGCGCCCGGGCTGGGCGCCGGAAACGTTCATGGAAGGATCCGATCTCCCCTTTGAGGACCTCCTGGCGGCCGACCCTCGATTCGCCGGGTCCGCTGCCCGGCCCGTCATCAAGCCCGAGACGCTCGTCATCGATCACGGCTCGCCGTTCATCTCGGCGGATTTCACCCGCGCCTGCCACTCCTTGGGCATCGAGGTACGCGAGGCCCGGCTGCGCACCGCTCCCGACAAGGCGATCGTGGAGCGCGCCATGCGGGCGGTGAAGACCGGCTTCAGCCAGCATCTGGCCGCCTACACTCACCACCGCCTGGACCTGCGTGGCAAACGTATCCGCAAGCAGCCGCTGTGGACCATCGCCCAGCTGCAGGAGCTGTTCGAGCAGTGGGTCGTCCTGCACTGGCAGCAGACCCCCCACGGTGCGCTCCGCTCCCCCTTCACCCCCGGGCTGCGCCTGACTCCCAACCAGATGTACGCGGCGCTGGTGTCCCTGCGCGGCTACCGGTCCACAGCCCTGGCCGAGCAGGAAAACCGCAAACTCCTGCCGGCAGTATGGGTGCGGGTCAGCCGCAAGGACTTCCAGATCAACAACCGCACCTACAACCTCGGCCGGGGAAAGCTGGACCCCTGCCGCGGATCTTCCGGGCTCACGGCCAAGCAGGGGCGCTGGGAGGTCCACTACTCCCCCGACCACCCCGAGGTCGCCTGGCTGTTCAACCACCGCGCCGAACCGGGCATCGATCCATGGATCGAGGTGCCCTTCATCCACCGCCGGCTCCTCAGTGACCGGTGGACTGAGGAGACATGGGCCGAGGCCCTGCACATCCATCTTTCCAACGGTGGCAGCCGCCGCAACGAAGCCGCCATCACCCGCGCCACCGCAAAGCTGCTGCGCGATGCCGCCCAAGGCCCCCCAGCCACCCCCGCGAGCAAGCCGATTCCCCGCGCGGCTGCGCCGTCACGGCCGGCGCTGCCAGCGCCGGCCGAACCCTACGACGACGACATGCCGCCTCTGGACCCGGACTCTGTCCGCCCGTTCAGGTCCCTCGACCGCCCGGCCGGTGACCTCTTCGACACATCCGAGCCCGTCCGCGGCGCGGAACAGAACCTTGAGCAGTTCCTGGCCTCCCTACCCGGCCTCCCACCGCCCTCCCCCACCGACCCCTGAGCCGCGGACGAAACCGGTGGCGTGCCCCGACCGGAGGACACCTTCCGGGTCGGCAGAGGCTCCGTCTCTCCCCCGCCCGGCGGCCTGCCCGGCGAAGAACCGGACAGCGCACGGCAAGGAGACAACCAGTGAGAACCCCCGTACGCGACGCTCGAAGCGCCCCGCCTCCCCCGCCGGCGCCGGTCCTGTCTCCCGGGCCGCCGACCACTCTGGCCGGCTGGCGGACACGCGTACGCCACCAGCCCTCCGCTCCCCCGATCCCTCCGGCCGGCGACTCCAACTCCACACCCGACGAGGACGATGCCCGGGTGCGCTACCACGCCCAGCTCGGCCTCGTCGAAACCACCGACA
Source organism: Streptomyces sp. NPDC093089 (assembly GCF_044754405.1). NCBI lineage: Bacteria > Bacillati > Actinomycetota > Actinomycetes > Kitasatosporales > Streptomycetaceae > Streptomyces > Streptomyces sp. NPDC093089. The sequence goes on along the minus strand of NZ_JBIVPA010000003.1, from coordinate 647,940 downwards.
TCGCCACAGGCCTGAAGACCGCACGACGGCTGCTGCGCCTCAACGGCGAACGCCGCCACCCCTGCCAGCACATCGCCATCGACAGCGACTGCCGCGGAACCGGCAAACGCACCCTGCTCCACCACATCGGAATGGCCCACCAGGGACGCCGCGAGAAGCTTCACGGCATCGACGACACCCGCATCCCCGTCGTCTGCGTCAACGCCCCTCCCGAACAGGGCTCGCCCGCCGACTGGTCCGCGGCCCTCGCCGTGTTCATCGGCTGGGACCTCTACCGCAGCGACACCGAGCAACGCCCCGTCCAGCGGATGAAGGACTTCACCGGACCTGCGGTCCACGTGATGCGCCACGCCCACACGGAGGTCTGTCTGGTCGACGGCATCGACCGGCTGCGGCCCGAAGACCTGCAGCCCACGTTCGACTTCTTCGACTACCTCGCCGACGAACTAGGACTGACCGTCTTCTGGAGCGGCATCGGCTCCAGCGACATCCTCCGTGAGGCCCGCGCCGCCCGCTTCCCCGTACTGCGCCGGGCCACCGAGTCCACCGCACCGATCCGGCCGCGCTCCGTCCCCACCCTCTGGGTCAACCGACTACCGCCCCGCTGCACAGAACACCCCGACGAATGGGCCAGCACCCTGGCGACGCTGGATGGCAAGCTCCGACTGCGGCACCACAAGCCCGGAAGCCTCCTGGACCATCAGAAGAAGCTGTACCAGATCACCGATGGACTCATGGAACACCTCACCCCGCTCATCGGCATGGCCTCCCAGCTCGCCATCCTCGACGGCACAGAAGCCCTCACCGAAGAGGTCATTACCGACGCCGCCCGCTACCTTGACCTGGTCCCGGAGGAACGCGGCTGAAGCCGAGGCCCCCAATAGCCGGCACGGCGTGCCAAGCGAGATGCTCCCGCTGGCCCACGGAGTGGATGCTGAAGCCGGACCGGTCGCTCCTTCGGCAGCTGAGATCTGTGACGCGGCGGGCAGTGTCAGTGGCCTTCGTTAGGGTCGGCGGCTGTGATCAGAGAGAACTATCCGCGGGCTCACGAGCACCTGCAGAAGGCACAGCAGGCAAAGACAGAGATGGCGTCGCTCTGGAGCACACTGCTCGATGGAGACCTTGTCGAGGAGAGCGTGGTCACGCACCCGGACGGTTCGGGGGTGATCAGTGCGTGGCTGGCGTGGCCCGCCGGGCGTCAGGAGGAGCTGACCGAGCTGTTCCGTGGGTGTGTGCAGGAGCTGTGGGCATGCCTGGACTCGCTGGTGGAAGAATCGGTCGAAGCGTTCAGTGTTCTGCAGAGGGTGCGTCGGCCAGAGCGCAGCCGTTTCTTCCCGGTCGCCGATTCACCGGAAGGGTTTCAGGGACTTTTGGCGGAGTCCTGCATGGACGGGACGTTGCGGTCTCATGTGGCGATGGTGCAGGACTGTCAGCCCTTCCAGAGCAACGACAGCAACGAGATCATCGACCTGCTGAGGACATCGCTGGGCTACCTGGTCGAGTGGGAAGCGGCTCTCGCTGCTGGCGCGCTGATGAGCGCGTGGGCTACCCCTGTAGAACCGCAGGTCCACGCGCCTGCACCCGCTGTGCTGCAGAACGTGGAGGCAGAACCGCCGGGCGGTCTGGACGCGGAGCGAGTCCTGGCTCGCTACCGGCTGAGCTCGTTCCAGCACGGCTGCGCCGTGGAAGCACAGGCAGGCACCTACGTCGACTTGTGTTTCGTCGAGGGTTTCATTCCCACCGACATCGAGGACACCTTCGATCGCCGGCTGACACAGGTCGTAGAAGCGGTGACCAGGTTCGCCGTCTCGTTCGCCTGGCTGTCCAGCAACGTTCCGGGCAGCAGAAGAGTGCTAGCCCACTCCAGCCTTGGCGAACGAGACACGTGGGTGGAAGCAGCACGTTCCTCCCGGTGCTGGTCTCCCGAAGAACTCGCCGCGCTGGCCTCCTCGGACATCGGCCTGGGACGGGTGGAGGACGCCGACAGGCTCACACTGATGGTGAGCACCGTAGGTGGGGTGTATGAGCGGGTCGTTCCGAACGCGACGCCTCTGCGCGGTCATGAACGTCGAGGCTTGGCCGCGGAAGTGGCTGTGCAGGATGCTGCCGCGACGTGGGGTCTGCCGGACTTCGTGATGATTCCCAGTGTGGAACGCAAGGGCCGCGGGGTCAGGGAGATCAGTGATGGTCTGCTGGTCGTCGGCAATCGTGGCGTGGTTGTGCAGATCAAGGCTCGCGAAGGTGAGCCTGGCACACGCGAGAAGGAGTCGTCCTGGGTTCTCAAGCAGCTCGCTGCGGCAAGCAAGCAGATTCACGGCACTGTACGGCGGCTGAAGATGGACAACGTGCAGATGACGAACGGGAGGGGACGCAGCATCCGCATCGACAGCCCGGCCGTCGACTGGGTCGGTGTGACGATCATCGAGCACCCGGCTCCCCCTTCAGACGTGCCGATCACCGCACAGCCGGGGGCAACGCCGGTGATTGCACTGCCGCGCCGCGACTGGGAGTTCTTGTTCAACCAGCTGCGTTCCACCCACGCCGTGGTCGCCTATCTGCACCAGGTCGGCGGCTCGGCGCCTGTTCTGGGCGACGAGCCGGAGCGCTACTACGAACTGGCGGCCGCGGACGCCGCAGCGGCTCCAGGACCCGTCGATCCGGCCTGGGAACGGCGCGGAGGACAGTCGTACAGTGTCCCGCTCCTGCCTGCCGCGCCGGCCGGCAGCGATGATGACGAAGCACACACCATGGTGCGCATCATGCTCGAGGACGTCGCCACCAGCCTGACCGGCCCCGACGAATGGGAGCCCTGGCAGGCCGTTCTCGCTTCTCTCGACAGTCTGCCCGTCGGACATCGCACAAGCCTGGGCCGTTTCCTGCTCGATGCCCTCTCCGCAGTCATCACCGCCGAAGCGGGGACCACCGCGTGGCGGATGCGCACGTTCATCGCCGGCCCCGATCAGGACCAGCTGGGGTTCGCCGTCTGCTCTGCCCTGACCGATCGCACCCGCGCCGCGTTCTCCGCCTGGCTACAGCTGCGCCACCACGAACGCGGGGAGGATGCGGACCTTGGTTCTCTCACCTCGGTGGGGGTGCTGCTCACTCCACGCGCGGACGGCTACCGCGAGTGGGATACGACCGTGCAGGTCATCAGCGGCGACCCGGGCCTCTCAAACGCCGATCTGCGGGTGTATCAGAACCTGTGGAATACAGGACAGGAGCGAGCAGGTACGAGCGAGCGGTCCGCGGCTCATTCTCGGGCGAGCGGCTCGGGTCAGTGAGATGACCGCCGGGAAGTGACGTCAGTGCCGACACGTACAGTCTCGGCGATGCTACACAGCACACGCATTGGAGGTCACATTGGTGTCGGGACGACCAGTCGATCCGGAAGAGGCTCGGCAGCTGATGCTGCGCAACGGTTGCCGACCGAAGACGGTTTTCAACAGGGCGAGGGAACCGTGGCCCAGCGTATGCCTGCGGTGCGAAACAGACATCGACCCGACGTACGACAGCATCGCCACGAAGGCGAGGGAACATGGCGACGCACCGCGCGGATGCCGTGACTGCGCCGACCGCGCACTGGCGGAGAAGTTCCGTTTGGGCGAAGCGGAGTTGGCGAAGACGATCGCCGAGGCCAACATCAGGCCTCTCGAGCCATACACCAACAACAGAACGCGGATGGAGAGCATCTGCCTGAACAAGGACTGCCCCCGCCAGGGCAAGTCGATCAAGGTCCTGGTCAAGGCGGTCCGCCAAGGTGCCATGGCCTGCAAGTACTGCGCCAAGCGAGCGATCGATCCGGATGCGGCCGTCGCCATCATGCGGCAGAAGGGCCTTGTCGAACCCACGACTGTCTATGAACGGGTCGATGAGCCGTGGCCGGCCATCTGCCAGCGCTGCCATCGCGCGGTGCAGCCGAGGCTGCACGACGTCATGCAGGGACAAGGGGCCTGCATTTACTGCGCCCCGAACACCCCGCTGACCAAGCAGCAGGCGTGGGACAGGGCCCTGTCCTACCGGTTCCGCCCGCACGACCCAGACGCCTTCAAGGGCACCAACACCCCCTGGGCGGGCACCTGCATGGACTGCTCGGCCCCGGTGGACCCCTGCCTGGGCAATCTCTATCGCGGCCAGGGAGCCTGCAACTCCCGCAGCTGCAAGCTCACCGGGTTCAAGGACACCGAGCCCGCACTCGTCTATCTCCTGCAACGGGCCACAGAACCGGCCATGGCGAAGATCGGTATCTGCGAAGACTCCGAACGCAACACCCGTCTGAAGGTCCACACGCGCAACGGCTGGGAAGTCGTCTACACCAGGCCGTTCGCAGTGGGGCTGCACGCGCGGCTGGTGGAAAGCGCAGTAAAGCGGCTGTGGTTCACCGAGCGTGGGTGGAGCAACGGGGCGGACCGCGGAGAGAGCTGGAGTGACGGCTACACCGAAACCGTGCTGCTCCACGACCCCGGGCGGGGCGCTCCTTGGACGCTGCTGACGCCGCTGGCGTTGTGGACGGACGTGCAGGTCGAAGCCGAACAGCTGGGCTTCGACCTGGACGAGCAACACGCCGACGCGCGGAAGGAGGATGCCCGCGCCGGGACCGGGGTGGCATAGACGGCTTCTGCTGCTGGGGGCCTCCACATGCCCAGAGGTCAGCGGGCGAGAGCAAGACGGGACCGGGGATGCTGGCATCGGTACTGCCGTACTACCCACCAGAATCGGGGCGATCATCTGGTGCAGCCAGGGCCCGTCGAAGAGCCTCTACCGACGGGCCGCACCTCGAGGTAGCCGATTCGGCCCGGATCGGAGCGCGAGAGAACTGTCCAGACCCATCAATCGTCCTTGAGGCATGACATCTGCAACTGCCGAGCCACCATCCAGTCCGCCATCGGCGTGGCCTTGCTGCGACCATGGCACAACTGCGGAAGATCCGGTCGGCTGCCGCGGAATCTGCGTCCCCGGTCACACCGCATGCCTCGCCCACCTGACCGCTAACGACCGCACCGACTACCTGACTCGCCTGGGCCCCGGCGCTGACATCGACCATCGCGGCACGCCATTCAGCGAAGATCTACTGGCTCAGTTGCTCGTCGCCCTGCACGACCCTGCCACAGGACGCCCCCGTCTCGGCCAGGCCCGGTTCGACGGAGCAACCTTCACCGACGCCGCCTGGTTCGAGGAGGCAACCTTCGACAACGTCTCCTTCCGCACGGCAACCTTCACCGGCACTGCGGGGTTCGTCCGGGCGACCTTCACCGGCGAGGCCGAATTCGATTGGGTGACCTTCAACAGCGTTGCTTCGTTTGGAGGGGCGAACTTCACCGGTGACGCCTGGTTCCGCATGGCGACCTTCAGCGGCCCCGTCCAATTCCCCGGCACAACCTTCGCCAGCAACGCTACGTTTAGCGGAGCTCGGTTCAAGTCTGCCCCATGGCTTGGTCCCCTGGCATGTGGCAGCGAGATGCGACTGGATCTCGCGGTGTTCGAGGCGCCGATAACCATGGCGATCGCCACGCGACGACTCTCACTCCGGCGGACACGGTGGGCATCATCGGCCGCCTTGAGGCTGCGCTACGCCCAAATAGACCTGGCAGGGGCAGTGATGGAGTACCCGGTCACTGTGGCGGCCGAACAAATCCCCTTCACCGGTCTAGAGGCGGACATGCTGTCCGAAGAGGTGCTGGCGAGCCAGGACTCAGGCGTCCGGGTGGTCAACCTTAGCGGCGTGGACGCGGCGCACCTGGCCCTCACGGACATAGACCTATCCGAATGCCGCTTCGCCGGCGCGGTACACCTGGACCAGCTCCACATGGATGGTCGCACCGCTTTCGCACATCCCCCGATCGGCTGGCATCGCCGCGGACTACTACCGCTGCGCTGGTCCAGGCGCCGTACCCTCGCCGAGGAACACCACTGGCGCGCGCACAGAGCGCATCAACCTACCTCGCTCACGGGCCAGCCGCCCTCGCTTCGAAACTGGCGCACCGGTCCGCACCACCCCGACCCCAACCTCACGCCCGGCCCGGAAGATACGGCTGCACTCTACCGACAGCTGCGCAAAGCGTTCGAGGACGCCAAGAACGAGCCTGGAGCTGCCGATTTTTACTACGGCGAGATGGAAATGCGCCGCCACGACCACGTTGGCACCACTCCGGGCGAACGCAAACTGCTGTGGGGCTACTGGCTGCTGTCCGGTTACGGTTTGCGCGCATCACGGGCACTGGGCTGGCTCGCTGCAGCCATGCTCGTCACCGTCGTGCTGCTCATGGGCTTCGGGCTCCCGAAAGACTCCCCGAAACTGGAAGCGATCGGCACCATGCCACGCGATGGGGGCAAGGTCTCTTTCGAGCTCGAGAAGGCTGATCCACAGAACCCCACGGAGCGAAGGTTCACCAGCGAGCGCTTCGAGAAGGCCCTGAACGTCACGCTCAACTCCGTAGTGTTCCGATCCTCCGGGCAGGACCTGACAACTGCCGGCACCTACATTGAGATGGCTTCCCGCGTGTCCGAGCCCATCCTTCTAGGGCTGGCCTTCCTGGCCGTCCGTAACCGTGTCAGACGCTGACACGCCCCTCCCCCGACCAGTCGCGCCGCAATCATCAGACTCCCAAGCAGCGGTCCGGCCGCCGGGTAGAGGTAGAGTCCGGCGGCGTGGGCCAGCGGGAGCCACAGGACGCGGTCGGCGTCCTGCTCGGTGGAACCGGAGGACCACGACGTCGGTGCCGGGCCGGATGGTCTCCTGCTCCTGGAAGCCCAACAGCCGCGGCGCGCGTGAACGAGGCGCGGGCGGTGGTTCCGAAGGCGCAGGTGACCGGCGCGACGCCGGTGTAGGCAGCCAGGGCGCGTCCGCTGCCGAAGCGCTCGTACGGCCGGTCTCCGATCTCCGAGATCAACTCGGGCAGTAGTAGCAGGCTTCCCGCTGTGGATGAGGCCCGGCGAGGCGCTCCAACTGGTTCCAGGGGGTGGTGCGGGGTGTGGTGTTGAGGAGTGATTCCACCGCTTCGATCAGTTTTTCGTTCAGGCTGGGCACTAGCCCGACCACATTCACGGTGGAGCCGGAGTGCCAGACGGTGTACTCGATGACTGCGGCGAGCCGGTCGGCCTCGCTGCAGTCGGGCAGGATTACTACACGGTCCCGGTCGGTGGTCACGAGTACGACGCCCGGTCCTTGCCCATAGCTGTCGCCGTCGGGGAGAGTGCGCGTCGCGATCGTGTCCAGGAATCGCCCGGCCTCCGGGCCGGGGGCGGTTGCGCTGCGCGGAACGTGCACGGCGACCAGGGAGGTGCCGGGTGCGGTGGCGCACCAGGCGGGTCCGGTGAGGGTCGGCTAGGTTCCTAGGTGTACGCCCGCGGCTCCTTCCGGAACGAGGGAATGGTGCTGGCTTCCCTGGCCGCTGTCACCCGCGGGCTGTGCCAGCACCTTCCGCTCTGAAAGCCGTTCCCCTCCCGGTCCTGAGCGGATCGGGGCCTTTCCTGCCGTGCTGTGTTGCCGTTGATGTCCCGTTCAGGGCTACTCAGAGGAAGGCAGCTCGATGCCGTGGGACGCTGCGATCGCTCGCACGGTACCTCCTACGGCGCTCTGGCCCAGGTTCTGCATGATGCTCAGGACAAACGACTCCCAGGACCGGCGGATCAAGCCAGGCTCAGGGCGCTCTGCTTCGAGCTGGTCGCGCAGCTGCTCACCAGCGCTCAGGACATGGTTGCGTGCGGCATCAGGGAGGTCTGCAGACCGGACGGTCTCGAGCACCTCGCGTGTGAAGGCGGCGAGCTCCGCCGTGGGGTATCCGTAGGCGTTGTTCTGGGTGTTGTGGTTCCCGATCTGCACTCCGTAGGTGGAGCCGTGGAAGGTGATGTGGGGCTGCTGGGGGTTCTGCTCTCTCATGGCGCTCCTGACGCAGATCGGTTCGCGGGATCCGCACTCGATGCCTCGGTAGGTGAGGGCGATGGTCACCACGGGTGTCCCGGGGGCTTTGATCAGGCCGAGTTCTTCGAGGTGCTCGACGGCACGGGCCACATCGGCGGGGGTGAGCTGCCGATCGTGAAACCAAGCGCGGGGGCTGTTGGTGAACGACTGGACGTCGACCTGGGAGTCTTCGGACTCCATGGCGGCACTCACCAGGGCATCTGCAGCAAAGTGGATCCGCAGGGCGGGCTTGTTCCGGTCGGTTGCGGCCTGATGTGCCGCGCGGACCCCGTCCGGCGTGATCTGAAGCGCGGCGCCCCCTCCGTAGGGGTGGACGGTGACCAGCCTGCGGGCCGCAAGGTCCCCCACCAGTATGTCGGTGCGCGATTCGGGGGCGCACTGCCAGTCGGGCGGGTCGTCCCACCCCAGATCAATGATCATGTCGACATTCCCGCGAGTCTGCCCATGCAGCCACAAGAGAAGTCTGGATGAATCGTCTGAAACCATGTGATCCATCTGTTGATGGTAGAGCCGGCCCCGGCCGCTGAAGCCGGATTGGCTGCCGGGTCGCGGACCGGGGCGACGCACGGACCGGCTGTTCCTGGAGGTGAGCTCCATGTCCGGGCGGAGGCAGGCCGGTGCAGGCCTTCTGGCGGGAAGCAGTCGGCCGAGGACGCTGATGCGCAAGGCCGGGCGCGTCAAGGGGTCAGGGAGCCGACTGGTCCCGGGGCGGGGCTTGCGGCCCAGGGGCGCAGCGGCGACCGACAGACGCCACCGAGGCACCCCGGCAGCGGCGGGGCCCGTTGCGGGTATCCGCCTGCCTGCGGGGATGCGCTGGGGACGGCGATGGCACCGATGGGCCTCCTCGACACCGAGCAGGTCTGGCGTGGCGGCCCGTCGTGCTCCGGCGTCTGCTGGCTACCGGCGAAGGCGCGAGAGCAGGCCAGGCCGCCCGGGCGCCTTCGGATCGGTATCCGGCATGGCGATCTCGGGAGGCTGCGCGACGCCGGTGTCGCCGAAGACGGCGTGTCGCACGGCATCCCAGTCTTCGCGGCGCCACCACTCGAACAGACGGGCGCTGCCGAACACCGGCACGGTCAGCGCGTCGGCGAACGCGCGGTCGGTGTAGACCTCGGCGTCCCGCTGCGCGGGTGGGAGCCTGATCTGGTGGTTGACCACCAAGACGCCGCCGTCAACAGGCTCGGTCCCGGTCAGACCGGGCCAGGTGCTCAGGTGCTTGACCAGTTTGTCGGGCAGGCTCTGCGGTGGCCGCTGGTTTGCCGACTTCACCTCGACCAGGACTCGGCGCCGGCCGTACTCGGCCAGCAGATCCGCCGACTTGGTGCCGTACACGTCGTCGAGGCGGGTCACCGTGGCGCCGGCCGCCACGAGGACGTCGTATACCGCGTCCTCCAGCGGGTGGCCGGTGCCGAACAGCAGGCGGTCGCGCAGCGGATCGGCCACGGCCCGCGGCTCGGCAAGTCGCTGCTTCAGCTCGGTCTGCCGCCGCTCGTGGGCGCGCTGCTCCTCGGCGATCGTCGCGACCAGCTGGGCTTCGGCGTCGGTGGCGAACGCCGGGTCGCGCACCAGGGGCGAGCGGGCGCGGGTCAGCGCGCCGGGCACGTAGGCGGGCAGCGCGTGCTGGACCAGCCACTCCGCCAGCAGCCGCTGGTCGGTGCCGTAGGGAACCACGAACCACCGGGCACTCCCGCCCGTCGGCATCCACACTCCGGCCACCGGGTCGCCGAGGCCGTCGACCAGGATCGGGCGCAGCTTCCCCTCCCCCGGCGGCGGCCACATCCTGGCGACTCCGGGGCGCGAGGAGCTGGATTCCTTGCGGTAGGTCAGGCGGAACCAGGTGTCCGGGGGACGGTTGAGCAGCCGGGTTGCGAGGTCGTGCTCGGCGTGGTCCAGGCCGGCGGCGAGTTCGGGACTCACGCCGGCAGGGAGCGGGTTGGCGGCGATCGAACCGTAGTAGTGGGGCAAGTGGATGCCGGGAGCGACGGGGCCGGAGAAGACGTTGTGGCTGCGTGTGCCCGCGCCGGTGCAGGCGACGACGAGGGCGGTCTCACCGCGCTGCCGGGCTCCCGCGGCGAAGCGCTTGTAGGGCTCCAGGCCGGTGGCGGGTCCGAGGACGGGAGAGAGCACGGCCGCGCAGTCGCCCGTCTCCTGACCCTTCCACCGCGGCTCCACCCCGAGCGCCGCCCAGTCCACCACTCCCGGCCGCACCGCCGGGGCGGGACGGCGGCCCGCCCCGGCGGACGTGCCGATCACGTCGGGGGCCGGGGGCACCGGCGGTTCGCCATCGATGTGCAGGGGAATCGGAGCGGCACTCGGGCCGGACGGGCTCATGGTGGACACGGTAGCCGCCCCCACGGCGTGGGCCCGCGTCAATTCCGGGGCGCCGCGGCCCGGGTCGCAGGCGCGCCCCACTGGTGCAGCGGCTCTTCCAGGGGAACGCGGTGCCGTGGTAGGGGTCCTGCGGTTCCATGCCTGCCACCCGCATCGCGGCGGCCGCGGTCTGGGCGTCGTGGCGCATCGACTCGTTGGCCTTGCGTCGGCCGCAGGGGTAGCAGCCGCCCTGCCCGTGCAGGATGGGGCCGAGCGTGGGGGTGCCGGGTTCTCCGCATGTCTGGCAACGGACGGGCTATGGCGTGTCCACTCCCGGGTACGGGCTCCAGGGGCTCGAGGCCCGCCGCCCACATGATCTCTTCCGGCTCACGGGGGTCTTTCTACAGTCGGCCGGTGTGCGCCCTGGGTCCAAATCCCCGCTCTTGAAAGGTGAGCGGGATCGTGCCTCGCCGTGCGGTGCCGCATAGAGGCACTACTGACATCGACGCTGACGGACTTCTGGCTGCTGGCGGGCACTCTGCCCGGCTCCGCTTCAGCAAGGCGCTTCCATCACCAAGTTCGAATTCTCACTCTGCCTGCGGTCTTCTCATTCAACTTTTTGCAGCCCAGATCAACCGGCCTTCAAGCAGGACGACGAGGTATCTCAACTATCTGCTGCGCTACAGATCAGAGCCCTCTATCTACCGCAGAAGGAGCGAGAACGCACACCGCGCTTCGGTCCCGGCTGGCGGCGGCCTGCGCCCGCTGCGGGACCCGGCCGTGGCCGGAGGCGAAGACGAGGACGGGCCGCAGGACTGATCCCAGGCCGCGCGGTCGTCCGGCCCGACGTTCAGGAAGCGGCCTGCGGTTCGCTCTCGGGGGCGGCTTCGCGGTGGAGGAAGGCGCCCAGGAGGTCGCCGACGGGGTGGTCGGCCTCGTGAGGGTGGCGCAGGGCCTGGGTGGTGTCGATCGTGTAGTGGTTGCGGCGCCCCACGCGGATGCGGGTGAGATACCCGGAGCTGACCAGGTCGGCGACGATCAGCTGGACGGCGCGCTCGGTGATGCCGATCGCGGTGGCGACGTCACGCAGCCGGGCCTCGGGGTCGCGGGCCAGGCACAGCAGGACGCGGGCGTGGTTGGTCAGGAACGTCCAGGTTTCGCCGCGGGCGGAGGGAACACTCATGGGGTCCATCCTACCCCTTAACCCGAACAATGATTGACGAAAAACTTTTCGCGTAAGACTTGACGCGCATTCTTGTTCGGGTGACGCTGGAGGTATCGCACCGCCCCTCCTCGAAGGCGTGATCGCCATGAACCACCTCCTCTCCCACTCCCATCGGGACAGCGTTCGCCGTCCGGCCCGGGCGGGTCTCGTCCAGCCGGTGGCGGCGGTGCTGACCGACCGGCTCAACGATGTGGCGGTGGCCGAGGCAGCAGCGCGCATGGCGCTGGCTCGCCGTGTTCCGTTGCTGCTGATCGCCGTGATGCCCCCGCACGTGCGCCGCTCCTCCCTCGGTCCGGCCTCCGCGTCGGTGCGGGCGGTCCTGGCCCGGGTCATGCCGAAGGTCGGCCCGCACGCCACGGGATACATCCCCGAGGTCTTCCACCTCCCCGCCGGCAACGGCTCGCGGCTGGCCACGGCGAAGCAGCTGCTGGCGCTGGTCTCCCGCCACCGGGCCCCGGACGTGGTGGCCGCCCGCCGCGGCCCGCACGGGCTGGACGCGCACACCCTGATAGAGGCCGCGGCCCTGCGCGGCGGCCCCTACGTCCACGCCGTGGCCCCCGCCGCATGGATACCGCTGGGCCATGCGCCGTCCGAGTCCTCCCGCTCGTGCCCCAGCGTCCGATTCTGAGAGAGGAAACGTTCAGCGATGAATGACCTCGCCTTCCCGGTCCCGCTGTGGGCGTGGGCCGCGGTCACCGTCGGCATCTGCGTGATGCTCGCCGTCGACCTGATCGCTCACCGCGACAACCACGTGATCGGCTTCAAGGAGGCGGCGATCTGGTCCAGCGTGTGGATCGCCATCGGCCTCGGCTTCGGCCTCATCCTCTGGGCCTGGCAGGGCGGTGAGGTGTCCTCCACCTACTACGCCGGCTACCTGATCGAGAAGGCCCTGTCGATCGACAACGTCTTCGTCTTCGCGCTGGTCTTCTCCTTCTTCGCCGTCCCCGACGCCTACCAGCACAAGATCCTGTTCTGGGGCGTTCTCGGCGCCCTGGCCGCCCGGCTGGTGTTCATCTTCGTCGGCGCCGAACTGCTCCAGGTGTTTTTCTGGACCGCCTACCTCTTCGGTGCGTTCCTGATCTGGACCGGCTGGAAGATGGCCGTCTCCAAGGACGAGGAGGTCCACCCCGACCGCAACCTGATCGTCCGCCTGGTCAAGAAACTCATCCCCACCGATCCGAAGTTCCACGGCGACAAGTTCTTCATCCGCGTCAGCGGCAAGCGCGTGGCGACCCTGCTGTTCGTCGCCCTGGTCGCGATCGAGGCCACCGACCTGATCTTCGCGATCGACTCCGTCGCCGCCGTCCTGGCCATCACCACCAACACCTTCCTGGTGTGGACCGCCAACGCCTTCGCCGTCCTGGGCCTGCGAAGCCTGTACTTCTGCCTGGCCGGACTCCTGCGCCGCTTCGCCTACCTCCACTACGGACTGGCAGTCCTGCTCGCCTTCGCCGGCGTCAAGCTCATCCTGTCCGAAACCCCGGTCGGCAAGCTCCCCATCCCCCTCACCCTGTCCGTCATCGCCGTCACCATCACCGTCTCCATCGCCTGGTCCCTGAGCGCCACCCGCGGCCAGACCACCGGCGCCGAGGCCACCGCAGACGGCACCCCGGCCGCCGGCACCGCCGGCGCCGAGCCTGCCGGACACCGCCCCGCTTCCCCCACCGCCCCCCGGACCGGGAACCATACGGAAGGACCGCCGTCATGATCACCCTGAGCCTGAACGGGCACCCGCCCGTCACCACGACCCCGCCCACCGTGCACGTCTACAACGTCACCGGGAGCCCCGCCGACGGCGGCATCCTGATCGTCCTCACCGGCGCGCGGGCCGACCGGGACGCCGCCGCCCACGCCGGACGCCTCGCCGCCCGTACCGGCAGGCAGCTGACCGCCGCGGTCGCCGTGCGCTCCACCGGCTTCAGCATCAACGCCCTGCTCCACCACGCCCGGGCCCAGCGGTTCGCTCGCCAGACCAGCGCCGTCCTGGCCGCCCCCACCGGCGACCTCACCGCCGCCGGCCCCTACCAGTCCGCCACTCTCGTCCTGCCTCAAGGAGCCAACCCGTACCTGTCGCTGCCGGCCGGCGCGGTGCACCGCCTCGCCCGCCGCACCGGCGCCACCACCGTCATCACCCCCGCCCCCGTCCACAACGCAGCCGGACACCTCACCCCCGCCCACCACGGAGCCAGCCCATAACGCCTGCCCCGTACCTCCTGCGACGGCCTTGACCCGACCGGTCAGGGCCGCTCGTCTGCGGCCGGGGCGGAACTGCCGAGATCGTCGTTCAGACGTCGGCGCAGCCAGAGCAGAGTCTCGGTATCGGCCACCGGCGCCAGCCGCTCCAGCAGCAGCCGGATACGTGCGTCGTCGCCCGCCCAGACGGCCGTGACGATGTCCTCCACGATCTGACCCGCCGGTTTGGGAACGGTCCGCACACCGTGGTCATGCAGTCGACGCAACAGGGCCTGGGCGGCGGGCGGGCTGGTGCTCGGACCCGTCGAGACGCGGGACATGGCAGCTGCTTTGACGTGGAATGGTTCGCAACGCATGAGAGGTGAGGGGCCAGTGGGGCGCAGCACCGACCGGCGAGTCGTTGACCACTGTGCCGATCGGTCCTTGTGACGCGATGGACGGTCTCCTTGCGGGCGGCGCGGTCCTAGCGCTCGCTGTCCACGCGGGCCCCAGCGCGGATGAACTCGTCCTCATCGGCATTGCGGGACGCTTGACGATCGGGCTGATCGCGTCGCCAGCGGAACACAGTCCCCGACTGCCAGGCTTCCAGCCAGCCGGAAGTCGGCTCACGGCGCGAAGTGCGCCGCCTTGCCGGAGCCCTCTTCCCTGGCGCGACACATCGAAATTCCCGCTGCAAAGGAGTTCGCCTGATGCCCACCCCTTCGGGTGCACCGGTGCCCGGTTCGGACAGGACGGCCGACTGGGTTCGCGCCGACCGTGACCGGCTGATCCACCCCAACCTCCCGGCCGACCGCACTGACCGGCTGATCATGGTCGAGGGTCGCGGGTGCCACGTTCGTGACAGCACCGGCCGCAGCTACCTGGATGCCGCGGCGGTGCTCGGCATGATGCAGGTGGGCCACGCCAGGCCCGAGATCGTGGAGGCCACCGCTGCCCAGATGAACGCGCTGGAGTGCTTCCACCTCTGGGAGACGATGAGCAACGACAAGGCCGTCGAACTGGCGGTGCGGCTCACCGACCTGGCGCCCGCCGGGCTGGACCGCGTGTTCTTCACCAGCGGCGGAGCCGAGGGGAACGAGATCGCCCTGCGGATGGCCCGCTACCACCACTACCGCAAGGGCCAGCCCGAGCGGACCTGGATCCTCTCGCGGAAGAGCGCCTACCACGGCATCGCCTACGGCAGCGGCAGTGTCTCCGGGCTCGACGTGTACCACCAGGGGTTCGGCCCCACCCTGCCCGACGTGCACCACCTGACCGCCCCCGACCCGTACCAGACGGCTGTCTACGGCGGTGAGGACGTCACCGAGTTCTGCCTGCGGGAGCTGCGCGAGACCATCGAGCGGATCGGCCCGGACCGGATCGCCGCGATGATCGGCGAACCGGTGATGAGCGTCGGCGGCGCCGTCATACCGCCTGCGGACTACTGGCCGCGGGTCGCGGAACTGCTACGCGAACACGGCATTCTGCTGATCTTCGACGAGGTGGTGACCGGGTACGGTCGCACCGGCCACTGGTTCGCAGCCCAGTACTTCGGGGTGGTGCCGGATCTGATGGTCACCGCCAAGGGCATCACCTCCGGCTATGTCCCGCACGGCGCGGTGCTGGTCACCGAGGAAGTCGCGGCCACGGTCACGAGCGCGGGCTTCCCGATCGGCTACACCTACACCGGGCACCCCACCGCCTGCGCGGCCGCACTCGCCAACCTGGACATCATCGAGGGCGAGGACCTGCTCGGCAACGCCACCAAGATCGGCGGCCACTTGGCTGGCCGGCTCGAACCGCTGCGCGAGCTGCCCGTGGTCGGGGACGTGCGACAGATCGGCCTGATGTTGGGCATCGAGCTCGTCGCCGACCGGCGGACCCGGGCCCCGTTGCCCACCGGGACGGCTCCGGTGGCACAGGCCCTGCGTGAGGACGCCAGCATCATCCTGCGCGGCAACCCGAGGGCCCTGTTGATCAACCCTCCGCTGGTCATGGACCGTGAAGCGGCCGACGAACTCGCCGACGGGCTCCACGCGGTGCTGGCGCGCGTCGAACCCGATGGCCGCATCCGCGGTTGACGGCCTTCGATGCGCCCGCGCCAACAGGACAGGCGACGCCTCCGGACCTCCGAGACGAGCAGGACAACCGAAGGGCTTCCCGCATGACGCTCCTTGACCTCACCCCCGACGAACTGCTGACCACTACCCGCTCCGTGCGCAAGCGTCTGGATCTGACCCGCCCGGTTCCGCTGGAACTCGTCAAGGAGTGCATCGGCATCGCCTTGCAGGCCCCGTCCGGCAGCAACCGGCAGACCTGGCACTGGATCGTGGTGACCGACCCCGAACAGCGGGCCGCGATCGGCGCCTTCTACCGGCGCGCCGTGGGGACCTACCTGAGTTCAGAGGGCTCCTGCGGCTCGCTGTTCCTCGAGGACCCGGCCCGGCACGCGGTGCAGCGACGCGTCGGCGACAGCGTCGCACACCTCGGTGATCGACTCGGTGACGTTCCCGTGCTGGTCATTCCCTGTCTGGACGCGAGCGCCGCGCCCGAGTACAACGAGGCCGGCATGTGGGGGTCGATCATCCAGGCCGGCTGGAGCTACATGCTCGCCGCCCGGGCCCGGCGACTGGGTACGGCCTGGACCACCCTGCACCTGATGTACGAGAAGGAGATCGCCGCACTGCTCGGCCTGCCCGACGGCATCGTCCAAGCCGCGCTCATCCCGACGGCCTACTCCATCGGGACGGACTTCAAGCCCGCGCCGCGACAGCCGTTGGACGAGGTCCTGCACGTCGACTCCTGGTGATCCGCTGCTCCGGAGGCACGAGCCCCGGCCCGAGTCACGGGCCGGCTGCGGCCCGGGTCACACCAGGCCACGCGGGCACGACACCCATCACACGCCCACGCTAGAACGAGGAGGGTTCAGTTGACCATCCGCGCACCCCTGCCCACCCGCCGGCTCGGCGATCTGGAACTGCCCGCCCAGGGCCTGGGCTGCCTGGGCATGTCGTCGTTCTACGCCCCGGCCGACCCCGCGGAGGCCGTGCTGACCGTGCGCCGCGCGATCGATCGCGGCGTCACCCTGCTGGACACCGCGGACGTCCAAGGCCTCGGCGAGGGCGAGCGCCTGCTCGGCAAGGCCATCACGGGCCGTCGTGACCAGGTCCTGATCTCCACGAAGGTCGGCCTGCAACGCGACCGGGACGGAAGGTTCCTGGGCGTGCGCGGTGATCGCGACTACATCCGCCGGCGCTGCCACGACTCCCTCGATCGCCTCGGCGTGGACCATGTGGACCTCTACGTCAAGCACTGGGTCGCGCCCGGGGAGAAGATCGAGGAGGCGTTCGGCGCGCTGGCGGAACTGGTCGCCGAGGGAAAGGTGCGTCACCTGTGCCTGTCCGAGGTCTCGGCCGACACGATTCGCAGGGCCCACGCGGTCCACCCCGTCACCGCCGTGCAGAGCGAGTGGTCGCTGTGGAGCCGCGGCATCGAGGCGGAGGTGCTGGCCACCTGCCGCGAACTTGGCATCGGTCTGATCGCCTCCTGCCCGTTGGGGCGGGGCTTCCTGACCGACCGGGTGCACTCGACCGCCGACCTCGGGCCCGAGCAGGACTTCCGGCGTACCCTGCCGAGGTTCGACGAGTCGAACCTGATGCGCAACCAGGCCGTACTGGGCGCATTGCGGTCACTGGCCGCCGGGCACGGAGTCACCGTCGCCCAGCTCGCGCTGGCCTGGCTGCACCACCAGGGCGACGACGTCGTGCCCATCCCGGGCACCCGCAGCCGCGCCCACCTGGAGGAGAACCTCGCAGCCGCCCAGGTGCGGCTCTCTGCCCGGGATCGCGCGGAGATCGAGGCGGCGGTACCGGCGACGGCCGTCCACGGCGAACGGTACGCACCCTTTCTCATGAGGCTCGTCGACAACTGACACCCGACCTGGACCAACGGAGGACTCGACCACCATGAAATTCCTGCGACCCGACCTCGACGCCTGCGAAAGGCTGCTTCCTGGCCTGGCCGACCGTCTCGCCGAGGTACCCTTCGCGGAAATGGAAGCACCGGGCAGCCCGGCTATCCGGTTGTTCCGCGACCACGGCGGGCCCAACCTTCTGGTGCCGCGCGCCTACGGCGGCATCGGCGCGGACGCCCTGGACGCCGTCCGGGTGGTGCGCGCACTGGCGTCGCTTGCCCCCTCGCTGGCCGTCGCCACCGCCATGCACCACTTCTCCGTCGGGATGCTCTACTCCGTGGGACCGCTGTATGCGGACACCACCGACATCGAGCGGGCGGTGCTCCACGAGGTCGCGCGAAACCGCTCGCTGATCGCCTCCGGCTACGCCGAGGGGCGCTCCGGCCACGGGATCCTCACCCCGACGGTCCAGGCTCGGCCGGTGCCCGGCGGCTACCTGGTCAGCGGCTCCAAGAAGCCGTGCAGCCTCTCCCGCTCGATGGACCTGCTCACCGCGAGCGTGTCCCTGCGCGGGCCCGACGGCGTCGCCGAGATGGGCCTGCTGGTCCTGCCCGCAGACACCCCCGGGGTGTCGGTCCGAGACTTCTGGTCGACGTTCCCATTGGTCGGCGCGGAGAGCCACGAAGTGGTCCTGGACAACGTGTTCGTCGCGGAGCAGCACCTTCTGCGAACGCCCCCCGGCGCCGCGGAGCGGCTCGACCAGCTCAACGAAGCCGGCGTGATCTGGTTCCAGATGATCATCGCCGCCGCCTACACCGGCATCGCCAGCGCTCTGGTCGACCGGGTCCTGCGCGCGGGTCGCGGATCGGCCGCCGAGCGTGCGGCACTGTGCCTGCGGATCGAGACCGCGGGGTTCCTGGTCGAGGGGCTGGCCCGGCGGATCATGGACGACGACCTGGGCAACGACTGCGCCGCGGCCTCGTTGTTCACCCGGTTCTCGGTACAGGACCTGATCACCAAGGTGGTCGGGCAGGCGGTCGAGATGTTGGGTGGCATGGCCTACATCGCCTCCCCCACCGTCGCCTACCTGGCCTGCGCCGCGCAAGCCATCGTCTTCCATCCCCCGTCGCGCAGCAGCATGAGCGGTGCGGTCGACGACTACTACGCGGGAAAACCCCTGTTCTTCTCCTAGATCAGGGCCGGACACACCACGCAGAGGAGAGCGAGATGGCCGGGATCGTCGACTTCGATGTCACCATGCCGTCGTCACGGATGACGGTGCACCAGATGGCCACGGCCTCCGGCCTACCGGAGGGGGACATCCGCGCGATCACCACCTGCGACAGCATCCCGGTGCTCGCACCGGAGGAGCGGGAGTGGGAGCTCGCGCTGCGCTCGGCGCGAGCCGTGCTGAAGCGGAACCAGATCCCGCTGGAGTCGATCCGAACTGTGATCTACGCCGGTACCGGGGTGTGGGACGTCCCCTTCGGGTCACCCGCCGCATTGGTGGCCCACGAGCTCGGGATCGACCGGGCGCACTGCTTCGAACTCGCGAACCACTGTAACGCGGTGACGGTCGCCATCCAGCTCGCCTGCGACAAGGTCGCCTCCAGGACCGACGAATACGCGCTGGTCCTCATCGGCGATCGGGTCAGCACCATGGTCGACCGCACCCAGGGCGACATGAAGGAGTTGTTCAACAACGGGGACGCGGGGGGCGCGATCCTGCTGTCGGCGTCGGGGCGCGTCGCCAAGGTCCTCGGCTCCCGGATGCGCACCGACCCCAGCTGGGCGGACTACTACACCGGCAAGCACGAGGGTGACCGCGTCGTCATACGGCGCAAGGGCGATCGGGACGGCCTCGGCGAGGCCTACATGGAGAATTTCGTGGGGCTCACCACGGAGCTCCTGGCCTCGGTCGGCCGGAGCCTTGAGGACGTCGCCTATCTGCTGGTCACCCACGGCGCCCGGCCCATCCACGAGGGTTTCCTTCAGAAGCTGGGTCTGCCGGAGAGCAGGAGCGTGCTCAACTACGACCACCTCGGCCACATGGGCGGCGCGGACACCCTGATCGCGATGCAGGACCTGATCGACGCGAAGCGTCTCAAGCGCGGGGATCTTGTCCTCCACGCCACCAGCGCGGTCGGCTTCACCTGGGGCGTGATGGCCATGGAATACCGGGGCTGACCGGCTTCGCCGGCGATCCGCCACGCACGGCGACCCGTGCGGCCGCAGCGATGTGCGTTCGATGCCGCATGGCCTCGCCACACTCGTGCTCCGTTGTCGGAGCGGTAGCCGGGGCCGTCGTGCGGGGCTGGGGCGCCAGGTAAGTGAGTTCTTGGCGCACGACGTCCCGGATCAGAGGATGGACGAAGCCCATGCCCTCCGGAGCCGTGTCATCCGGCACCAGCAATCCGCCGCGGACTGCTCTGCGGAACGTCTCGCGGGACACCGCGACCGGTCCGTCGCACGGCGCACCGAGGTGGTTGTCGACCGGGGCGCCTGCGGCACAGCAGTCGAGTAGTGCCCGGACCTCGTCCGGAAGCCCGGACAGCCGCTCGTTGACCACTTCTCTGATCATCTGCGGCACCAGGCCCTGTATCTGCTGCGCCGTTGCTCCTTCCCCCAATGAGTCCAACAGTCCAAGGAGGAGGAACGGATTACCCCCGGAACGTTCGTGCAATGCGGCGCACAGCACGGGATCGGTGCCACCGGCCGAGACGCTCAGTGCGATCTGCTGGCTTTCGTCCGAACTGAGGGCAGCCAGGCGAATCTCCTCGGCATTGATCGACTGCAGCACGGCGGCCCGGAAGGCCCGCAGGCCGGGGTCGTCAGCCATACGGAAGCTCCGGGAGGTGACCACCAGCAGGAAACGCGAGTCGACCGACTGCCGGGTCAGAAAGGGCAGCAGTCCCAGCGAGGCGTCATCGGCCCAGTGGACGTCCTCGAGTATCAGCACCAGCGGGTTCCGGTTCGATCCCAACAGCACCTGACTGACAGCGTCGTGCAGCGCGAACCTGGCCTCCCCGGAGAGCTCGGGACAGTCACCGCCTGCCAGGTCAGGGAACAGCTCAGGCACCACCGCCGCGAGGGCGCGGCGAGCCCTGTCCGGCAGACAGCGCAGTGCCTCCGGTCGACGGGCCGCCACCTGCCGCAGTACCTGGACCCAGAGCCAGTACGGGGGCATGTCTTCGGACATAGGGCAGTTGACGTTCACCACGTCGGTGCCGGCCTCCCGGACCCGTCGACCGAGTTCCCGTACCAGTTTGGTCTTACCCAAGCCGGCTTCTCCGACCACGAGCACGGTGCGCCCCTCCCCGTGCTCACTGGCATCGGCCGCAGCCAGCAGCTGCCGCAACTCGCCCTGGCGCCCGACAAAGACGGTCGGAGACCCGGTGCGCTGGCCGAGATACGGCTCAGTGTCGAACTCCGCGTGCGGCCGGTGGCCGAACTGGGTGCGTGTGGTGGCCGTCAGTGGCGGCTCGGACGGCCCCGGCAGGCGGGCAAGTACGGGATCATGACGCAGGATCTCCTCGTGGAGCCGTCGCAGGCCGGGGCTGACGTCCACCCCGAGCTCGTCGGCCAGATATCGCCGGGTTCGTTCGAACAGGCGCAGCGCGTCGGCCTGTCGACCGTTGCGGTAATGGGCCCGCATCAGCTGGTGCACCAACCGCTCACGGGTCGGATGGTCAGCCACCTCGCGCTCCAGTGCGTGCAGGACCTCCTCGCTGCGGCCCAACGCGTAGGCCACCTCGGCCCGCGCCTCCACTGCGGCCAACCGAAGCTGGTCCAGTCGATCCTCCTCCTGTGCAGCAAACTCGTAGTCGGCCAGATCCTCAAACGGTGGCGCGGTCCACAACCGCAATGCCTCGGAGGTCAGGGCGAAAGTCTGTGTGAAGTCGCCACGGCGCTGAGCCTCCAGTCCTCGAACCACGGCCGACTCGAAACGCATCACGTCGACTTGGTCCGGCGCCACGTTGAGCACGTACCCCGGCGCTCGATAACGGAGTTGAAGCTCGGCCCGGTGCTGCGGCGATTGGTCGGAGATGATCCGGCGCAGTCGGGACACATAGGATTGAAGCGTGGCAACCGCCCGGTGCGGGGGCTCGCCCTCCCAGAGGCTGCGGACCATCGACGAGGTCGGCACCACCTTCCCGGCGTTGATCAATAACAGCGCGAGCACGGCGCGCCTACGCGGCGGACCCGGATCCATCGGCCCCGTTTGCGTCCAGAGGGTCATCCGACCGAATGCGGACACCACGGCAGTGCCGGCCGCCAAGTCCAAGTGACCGTCCGGCCCTGACTTTCCAGTGATCTGCCCACCTGATCCTGCCTGCACTCCAGCTCCCTTCTCGTGCCCTTTTCAGCCCCTCCGTCTGGAACGCATCATGCGACAGGCATCTCAGAAGAGATGGCTCGGCATACCAGCCCCTATCCAGTCTGACCGTTCTATCGCCGCCAGCTCGGCCGCGAGTCATAGGTGTAGGAGCGGGCTGCCTACCGAGCAGGTCAAGAACGGGTGGAGCAATGGCAGTGACAGCCAAGGAGGACCAGCAGCGACAAGAAAGCACCTTCATGGATTCTCCTCAGTCAGGGGGGCTGGGCCTTCGCAAGGAAAATTTACGATGCCTCAAGCAGTCAAGAGAACCCTCGAGAGAAAAACGGCCGATACCTACCGAGGATGCGGAGGTGATAATTCCGAAACATCACAGGACAGAGCCACTACCGGAATCTTGGACAGCCCCCACGGCGTGGCCACGGCGCGGCGAAATAGGGAAAACTCCAGAACACACTGATCGTCCGGGAGCGCATCAGGAATCAGACGAACCGCACACGAAGGCGGACAGGCGTTCACCACGCACAATCGCCCACACCTCGGACGCTGGCTGAGAAGAGCTGGTGCAGAATGCGGAGTCCCTCATCCTCCTTCGACTCGAACGGACCTGGAGGATGACCGTTCGACTGGGTGTAGCCGTACGGGAGGCGGTGCGGAGTCTCGGTCTGTCTGGACAGCACGGTCCCGTACCCGGCCCCGGTGAGGACGGCTGCGGTCGTCGTGACGGCGGCGGCGTGTTCGTCGTACCCGTCGGCTCCCACCAGTTGTCCTTCGTCGTCGTACACGAGCTTGCGCAGCGCGGAGATCCGGATCCTCTTTGGCAGCAGCAGCCTGGCCTCCTTGTGTCACCCCCTCGGTGAGCACCCATGGCTGATGTCCGGACTCCACGCGCGTCTCCACCCGGTCCAGGCAAGACGATCACGGCCGCCGCGTGCGCGCTGGAGAGCTTCGCGGACGCCCGGATCCTCGTGACGGCGCCGACCCTGGGTCTGCTCGCGCAGACCGCCCAGGCGCGGCGGGCCGTGGGCTACCGGGCGCCGATGGTCGCGGTGCGCTCGCTGAAGAACGACGCGGTACGGAACGAGCTCGGCGTGCGGACCACCACGAACCCGATCCAGCTGGCCCTGTGGGCCGGGCACGGCCCGGTGGTCGTGTTCACCACGTACGCCTCTCTCGTGGACCGCGAGGACATCGACGCACCAGAGGGCCAGCGGAAGGTTCGCGGCCGGATCCCGGCGGACCTCCGGCTCTACCTGACCGCGACCCCGCGTATCCTCGCCGCGGCCCGGCCCCAGAAGGGTGCAGACGGCCAGGAGGCGGAGATCGCGACCTGGCCGACGACCCGGAGGGCACCTACGGGTCGTCTGGCTCGCAGAGCTGGGTCCGAGCGAGGCGATCGAGCGCGAGATCCTCGCCGGATTCGAGATCGACGTCCTGAAGATCCGCGACTGTGTGACTGCCGCAGCTCGATTACAGCGGGGTCTGGGTCTTCTGCTTGAGGCGTTCGTAGGGTGTCTGGCCGCCGAGGGCGCCGTGGGGGCGGTGGTAGTTGCAGTAGTCCTCCCACTCTCTCAGCTTGTCGTTGAAGACGCCGGTGTCGTCGATGAGGATGCCGTCGAGCATGCGGTAGAACTCCTCCACGTCGATGCGGTGGGAGCGTTCAACCTTGCCGTTGAGGTGCGGTGATGCGGGTTTGATGTAGGTGTGGGCGATGCCTTTGTCGAGGACGTTCCAGTGGAAGGCGGACTGGAACTCGGCGCCGTTGTCGGTCTGGATCACCTCGACGCGGAACGGCAGACACTCAAGGAGGTAGTCGAGGAACTGGACCGCGGTCTTCTGGTCGCACCGCGGGTAGATCCGCAGCACACGCAGCCGGGTGCAGTCGTCGATGGCGGTGAACTGGTACTACTTCGCCCGGCGGCGCCGCTTGGGCAGGGTGCCGGTGACCGGCGTTGCGGCCGCGGTTTGCTCCGGCAGGCCGATCGGTTCGATGAATTTCACGTCGATCTGGACGCGGTTGCCGGGCAGCTGCTTCTCGTAGCGGGTGTAGCGCTTGTCGTGCCGTTGGTAGCGCTGAGCGGCCGGCAGGCGGTTCATGCCGAGCTTCTTGAGGATGCGGTAGACGGCTGAGCAGGCGATGTCGATGTCGTGGTACCGCTTCAGGCACATCTTGATCTTCATCGGACCGAAGTGGTAGTACTGCCGGAGGTAGACGATCTCGTTGACGACGTCGGGCTCGGTGGCGTGCGGGCAGCGGTGAGGCTTGCCGGAGCGGTCCCGCAGGCCCTCAAGGCCCTCGTCCTGATACCGGCGCAGCCATTTGTAGAAGCACGTGCGGCTGATGCCGTAGTAACGGCAGTTCAGCGCGACGTTCCCGGTGACTTCCTCGGCGTCGCGCAGGACCGCCAGACGATGCTGGGCCTGACGGTCCCGCTGCTGTTCCAGCGAAGGGGGCGTGGCAGATCTCCGTCTGTTCGGAGACCCATGTGTAACCAACGTCCGGCAGTTTTATACCTAGCGCCTGGCCGCGGCGGCACCGGCGGCGACCCCGCCGAGGGCATGGCGGGACAGGGGCGTGGACATATGAGGCTCCAGGAAGGGCGTGCGAACATGCGGGCATGACTCCGTGGGCCTGCGAGCGGAGGACGGCACCGCGGGCAGAGCGGGAGGAGGAGCGTGGGGGTACGGCGAGTTGAACGGGACGCGCCGTCAGACGCAGCGACAGACCGCGCTCGCTACGCGGACGAGGTCCACGTGGTGGCGCTGGACGAAGGTGACCGAGTGGTCACGTGTGGGTTGCATGGGCCAGGAGTCTCGTCGATACGCACGGGGGCGTCAACGGCGTACAGCCAGGTCGACGCGGGTGGTTCGCATGATCGAAACGCCCGGGGAGCAGAGGCGGGAAGGGGAGCCATTCGGACCGTACGAACCGTGCGGGCCACAGGCTCCCGGCGCATCGCAAATCGCGAACCACGAGCACGAACCACCCCGGCAGCATCCACGGTCGTGGGTGCTGCCTGGGTGGTTCCGCGCTGGGTCCGGGCCGTGCGGGCCTGGTCATGCGTAGGCGGCGACGGCGGCGAAGTAGATGCCCAGGCTGGTGGCTGCCGAGCCGGCGCCAATGAAGATCGCTTGGGGGATGTCGGTGCCGGCACGGCGAGCCAGCAGTCCCGCGGTGATCGCGATGTTGAGTGCTGTGGACAGGGCGAGCAGGAGGGACAGGATCTGCAACGGGCTCATCGAGGGAACTCCCCCTGGGTGGTGACGGCCCGGGGCGGGCCG
Organism: Streptomyces sp. NPDC093089; assembly: GCF_044754405.1. NCBI lineage: Bacteria > Bacillati > Actinomycetota > Actinomycetes > Kitasatosporales > Streptomycetaceae > Streptomyces > Streptomyces sp. NPDC093089. The sequence continues at coordinate 622,784 of NZ_JBIVPA010000003.1, read as the reverse complement.
TGCGGGATGACCTCGACGCTGCCTGTCCAAGGGGGCGTCCAGCAGGAGTCCGGTCTCGGATCGCGACGTATCCGGCCGTGCGGGCCGGCCGGCGTTAGAGTTCAGTTGCGGCCGGAAGTGCGTGTCCACCGGGGTGTCCAAGGGGAGGGCGGACACGCGCGCGCAGGCCGGGGGAGGGAGAAGCGCCGTGCCCACAGAGCCCGCAGGGCGGGAGCCGTCGTACACGGCGTTGATCGCAAGGCTGGTCGCGTTCCGTGAGACCCGTCTCAGGGGTCTGCCCTCGGACCGCGCGATCGCCAAGGCAGCCGGGGTCAGCCCGACCACGATCGGAAAATGGCTGCGCGATGGCCAGTTCCCGCAGCAGATCGATCCGTTGCTGACACTGGTGCGAGCAGTACGCGCCCAGGCCGAGCGTGTCGGGGTGGGCGGTGGCCAGGCGGAGGCGGTACTTGACCCGGGGCGGTGGCGACGGGCCTACCTGGGCGAAGCCCGCCGACGCGCGGACGCGACGGGCACCGCGGTCGAGGCGGAGCAGGCGCGGGCAGCGCTGCGGCGTCTGCGGCCCGGCCGGCCTCTTTCGGAGGTGACCGACCCCTTCACCTCCGATCTGGAGGTGCACCGCGCGATCCGATCCCCGGTCGCCGGCCTGCCGGCACTGCCCGTTTATGTGCCGCGCGAGCACGACCATGCGCTGGCCGAGGTGGTGGCACACGCCGCGAAAGGCACCAGCCGGATCGTGGTGCTGGTCGGCGGATCCTCCACTGGTAAGACCCGGGCCTGCTGGGAAGCCCTCCACCCGCTGCGCGCACGGGACGAACCCTGGCGACTGTGGCATCCCCTTGCCCCCACCCGCCCCGACGCCGCCCTGGCGGGGCTGGACGACCTCGCCCCGTACACCGTGGTGTGGCTGAACGAGGCCCAGTTCTACCTGACGCCCGACGCGGTCGGCGAGCGGGTGGCGGCGGGCCTGCGAACCCTGCTGCACAACCGGCCCGGTCCGGTGCTGGTACTTGCCACACTCTGGCCGGACGAGTGGGACACCCTGACCACCCGTGCCGTCCCCGACCGGCATGCCCAGACCCGGGAGTTGCTGGACGGGCACAGCATCAGGGTGCCGGATGCGTTCAGTGGAGTCGACCTGGCCACCCTGGCGGACACAGCCGGCCGCGATCCCCGGCTCAGGGAAGCCGCCACACATGCTCGGGACGGCCGCATCACCCAGTACCTGGCCGGCGGACCGGCCCTGCTGGACCGTTACGACAACGCGCCGCCCGCCGCCCGGGCCCTGCTCCACACCGCCATCGACGCCCTCCGCCTCGGCGCCGGACCGCACATCCCTCTGGCCTGGCTGACCGAAGCCGCCCCCGGCTACCTCACCGACAGCGAATGGAACCAGACCGACGACAACGGGGTGGAACAGGCCCTCGACTACCTCACCACCCCTTGCCACGGCACCCCGGGCATCCTCATCCCCGTCAAGACCGGCAGCAACCGCAATCAGCGCACCACCGGCCCCGCTGCCGGACAGAGTCCCGGGGCAGCGGGGCCGTCGTACCGGCTGGCCGACTACCTCCACCACCACGGCCGCCGACACCGTGCCGAGACGATCCCGCCCATCGCCTTCTGGACCGCCGGCGCCGATCACGCCCACCCCGCCGACCTGACCGTCCTGGGCAACGCGGCCATGGCCCGCGGCCTGTTCCGCAATGCAGCTGAACTCCACAAACGCGCGACCAAGCAGGGTGATCCCCACGCCGCGGCCGCTCTCGTCGACCACATGCACCTCCTCTCCCCCGCAGACCAACGCCCCGCTCAGTACGCCGCCGCTCACGTCTCGCTCGACGACGTCTCCGCCGTAGTGGAACTCCTGAACGTCTTGGAACGGAGGGGAGCAGGGGAAGAGGCTGCGGCCCTGGCCCAACGAGCCGCCACACAAGCCCCCCTCGGCAACCCACGTACCGTGGCCGGGCTGTTGCATCATCTGATGGAGGTGGGAGCGCAGGAACAGGCAGTGGTGCTGGCCGAACGGGCCGCTCTGCACACGCCGCTGGACGATCCGTACGCCGTGGCCGAGCTGCTGAACGGCCTCAGGGAAGCCGGGGCGCGGGAACACACGGCGTCCCTGGCCCAACGAGCCGCGACCCACTCCCCCATGGACGACCCCCACGCCGTCGTCGAGCTGCTGAACCACCTCACGGGGCCCGCCACTTCGGAGCAGGCAGCCGCCCTGGCCCAACGAGCCACCGCACACGCGCCCCTGGACAACCCGCGCGTCGTCCGGGCGCTGCTGAATGGCCTACGGCAGATATGGGAGCCGGAGCCTGCGGCAGCCTTCGCCGAACACGTCGCCAAGCACGCCCCCCTCTACGACCCGCGTACCGTGGCCGAGCTGCTGGCCGTTCTGCGGGATGCCGGGGCTCAGGAGCAGGTGGCCACGCTCCTGAGCCGGAATCCGGCCGCACACGTCTCCCTCGACAGTCCGTCGGCCGTGGGCATGCTGCTCGCACCGCTTGGCAGGGCCGGGGCACGGGAGCAGACAGCGGCTCTGGCCCAACGGGCTGCCCTCCACGCCCCCGTGGACAACCCTGACGCCGTGGCCTCACTTCTGGCTGATCTTCAGCGGGTCTGCGCAAAGGAGGAGCTACGAACCCTGGCCGAACGAGCCGCCACACACGCCCACCTCGACAACCTGGACGCAGCAGCCGCACTGTTGCACGGTCTCGTGCAAGTCGAAGCGCACGAACAGGCCGCGGCTTTCGCCGAGCGCGCCGCCGCACATGTCCCCGTGGACGACCCTCGCGCCGTGGCCACCCTGCTGCTGGATCTACGGATGGCAGGTGCCCAGGACCAGTCGGAAGCCCTGGCCCGACGGGCCGTCGCACGCACTCCCGTCGACCGCCCCGTCGCCGTTGCCGGGGTGTTGCGGCATCTGGTGAGGGCCGGGGCGAGGGAGCAGGCCGCAACCCTGGCCCAAGAGGCGGCCGTGCACACGCCCCTCGACAATCCGTACGACGTGGCCAGGGTGCTGGGCGGTCTGGTCAGTGTGGGGGCGAGGGACGAGGCAGCAACCTTGAGCGAACGGGCCGCCGCACACACCTCCCTCGACGACCCGGCCGCCGTGAGCGACCTGCTGGACGCGCTGAAGGCATGCGGGGCGCACGAGCACACTGCCGCATTGCTGACACGGGACCCCGCCAACCACGTACGCTTGGACAAGCCGTCGGCCGTCGCTGTGCTGCTGCAACGTCTTCATGGTGCCGGAGCACGCGATCAGGCAGCTGCCTTGGCCGAACGGGCCGCCGCACACACCCCCCTCGACGACCCGGCCGCAGTAACAGACCTGCTGGCCACACTCCGGGTATGCGGTACTGCGGAGCAGGTAGCCACGCTGCTGGCCCGAGACCCCGCCGCGCGGGTTTCCGTCCACGATCCGCCCGACGTGAACCTTCTGCTGGCCCTTCTGCAGAACATCGGGGAACACGGACAAGCTGCGGCCCTGGCCGAACGACAGCCTGGCGCAGGGCAATTCGATGACTTCGCGTCGATCGGCGATCGCCGAAAGCGGTTCACGTTCGGCAGGGAACCCGACGGGAGAGCCGCGCTCCGCTGGTCATGGGATGACCTGCGGTGATCCGAGAAGCCAGCGCCTGACAGACGGCTTCCGCCCAACGGAGAACAGGGACCGGCCGCCGAACGGGCGGCGTGGCACTCAGGCAGGAGTCCGCGCGCTCAACCGTAGGAGGCGATCTCCTCGTCGAGGACCTCCATGGCCCGGCGCAGGGCCGCGGCCCGCTCCGCCAGGGCGGTGCGGCGCTCGCGGAGAAAGGGGACCCGGTCCTGCGGAGAGCGCTCGGTGCGCAGGATGGCGACGAACTCTCTGCGGTCCGCGATGCCGAGGCCGGCCTCGCGCAGGCACGTAAGCGGGCCGATCCAGAACACATTGCCCTCGGTGAACTCTCGGCGCCCGCCGGCGGAGCGCCGGATCGGACGGCAACGAGCTGGACCGACTGCAGCCGGTGGCCTGGCCGTTGGGGGCCCGCCGATCATCGGGGGGAGGCCGGCAGAGCGGCCCCTCGTGACAGCGCAAGGCCAACTCACCCGATCAGCCGTCAGTTCTTCTTCACTTCCTCGGCGAGCATCACCAGAATGCCGCTGAGACCTTGGGCCGTGGCACGTCGCGCGGGCCCGCCCGAGGTGGGTCCGCACCCCGACGGGCGTTCCGTCGGGGTGCGACCCTCAGCTGCTCGGATCAGTGGGCCGAAGATGTGGCGGGGGCCTGGGAGCCGCCGCCCATGGTGACCCGCAGTCGGTCGGGCTTCAATTGCCCGTCAGCCTGCTTCAGGGTCACGTCGATCCACCCTCGGTGGGCGTCGGGCAGGGCGACGTAGTAGACGTCCCGGCCTGTCCGTTCCGGACTGAGGGTTCTGACGAGTCGCCAGGACAGCTCTTTTCCACGGTACTTCACGGATGTCACCGTCGCTCCAGGCTGGGAGGCGAAGACGACGTACGACTCCGCGAAGCCCATTCCGGGGCCGAAGAGTGCCGCGAGGCTTGAGTTCTTCTCTTCCGGTGTTGCTCGTCCGGCGCTGCAGGCGATCTCCTGCGCCGCGCCGGAGGAGGTCTGTCCGAAACAGACTTTGCCGTGGGTGGTCTCCCATAGGTAGGAGGCGGATTTCCCGGACTGTCGGGCCAGGCTGAGTCCTTTGTTCGTGGGGGTTGCGCCGGACTGGCGAGCCTGGGCTGCGAGGGCCGTCTCGAGTGGCGCCAGGTCGGGTTCGTGCGTGCTGGGAGTTGCGTGGGTGGTGGGGGATGCGAGGCTGGCCGGTGTGACGGCCGACGGGTTCGCGGTCGGTTGGGGTCCGCAGCCCGCTGCCAGGAGCACGGCTGCGGTGGCCGCCAGGAGCAGGCGTGCGGCGCGGGTTCGGTGGCGGGTCATCGGCCGCAGGTTCCTACCTGGGTGCACATGACCACGTCCAGTCGCACCAGGTTCGGCGGGGCTTCCTTGAACTTGTTGCCCTGCCAGGTGTGGATGTCGAAGGTGCCCCAGCTCCTGGTCGTGGTCTTTCCGTTGGCGTCCTTGTAGATGGTGTCGTACCGGGTGACGTAGCCGGAGGGCACGTAGCCGTACAGTTCGCCCTTCTTGAGTTGCATGGTGCTGGCCTCGGCGGCCGTCGAGGTGTTGGTCTTGGTGTCGGAGTTGGTCCAGGTGTAGTCGCCGTTGAGGCCGAACGTCGTCTCGACCGAGCCTTCGGCGACCAGGGGGATGCTGGCCTTTCCGCCTGCCTTCACGGACGCCGACCAGCCGAATTTGTCGGCGAACTGTTCCATCGCCGCGTACATGGCGGCGTAGGTGTAGGTGAACGACAGCGTCTGGTCTTCGGTGACCTCGCGGACGTTGGCGCCGGTGGAGAAGTCGGTCCACGGGCCCTGGTAGGCCACGACGGTGGATATCGCCTCGGTGCCGGGGGGGCCGTCGGGCACGACGACGCCCTTGGGCAGCCTGGGCGGCAGGGGCTGGCAACCGTCGCAGTAGTGCTTGGAGGACGAGCTGCCTCCACCGCCTCCACCGCCACCGCCACCGCCGCCACCGCCGCCACCGCCACCGCCACCGCTGCTGGTGGTCTTCGGGGTGTAGCCGACGGAGTCCTGGATGTCCTTGGAGCAGTAGGCCAGGTCGTACAGGCACGAGTTGGGCGGGGAGCCGATCTCGGTGCCGGCCGGGTCGCTCAGGGTCAGCGGGTTGTTGTTGCTGTACGTGTACGCGTTGTGCTGGCGCGGGTCTTCGGTGACGAAGAGCGGGTCGACCGAGATGAAGCGTCCGGTCGACGGGTCGTACTCGCGGGCACCGAGGTGCACCAGGCCCGTGGCGGCGTCGTTCGTGCCGCCGACGAAGCCCTTGTCACCGGACCAGGTGGTGGGCTGGGTACCGCGCGCGGCGCCGAACAGAGTGGACTTGCGGCGGGTGACGGTCTGCGCGGCGTCGGCCGTGATCTGAGTGGTGCCGGTGCCGTGGTGGTCGCCGAGTACGAACGTCAGCTTTCCGCCCTTGCGTACGGCGATGGTCTGCGTGCCCGACATGTAGTAGCGGGTTCCGCTCAGCACCCCGCTGGTGCTGCGGCGCAGCTCGTTGCCTCCGGGGAGGTAGAGCGTCGTGCCGGTGGAGTCCTTGGCGAGGAGTCGCTGGCCCTCGGTGTCGTAGAAGTAGGCGGCCTTCTCGGTCGTTCCTTCGGTGACCGATGCCAGGTGTCCCTCGTCGTCCCAGCCGAGGGTCTGCTGGGCGGCGGTGCCGATCTTGCGGGTGCGGGTGTTGCCGGCCGCGTCGTACGAGAAGGTCTCGTCGTGTGCGTCGGCGCCGGTCTGGGTGACCTTGGGCAGATTGTGCTTGCCGGCGGTCGGCGCGGCGTAGGAGCGGGTGGCGGCCGGGCCCGAGGCGGTGGTGTGCCGGGTCTCGGTCTTCCGGTTGCCCATCACGTCGTAGGTGTAGGACGTCCAGTACGCGTCCTGCCCGCCGACGACGGACGTCGAGGGCGTGTCGGCGCACTGCTGACCGGTGTTGGTCCAGGCTTCGGTGATGCGGCCCAGCGGGTCGAGGTCGACGCACTGGGTGTCGGTGGTGCGGTTCGCGTCCTGCCCGTAGGCGGTGGCGACGGAGACGACGTTGCCCGAGGGGTCGTAGCCGTAGCTGGTGTCCTCGACGCGCTGGGGGGCCGCTTCCCGGTCGGTGTAGGTGCGGCTGAGGACGCCGGAGTGTTCGTCGTACTCGTTGGACACCCATACGTGCTGGGCGAACTCACCGAGTTCCATGCGGGTGTTGCGGCCGTAGTGGTCGTAGGTCATGGCGGACACGATCGGGTCGACGCCCGCGCCGACCGTGTTCAGCAGACCGGAGCCGGCCGTGTAGGTGTTGGCGACCTTCTCGGCCGGCAGGTCACCGATGGCGGGGTGCTGGGTCCACATCACGTCGCCGGTGTTGAGGTTGTACGAAGTGGTCCACTTGTAGACGCCCGCGGGCGCGTCCGTGCCGTCGGGGACGGTCAGCTGGGTGACGACCGGCTTGTAGAGGCTGTTGTACGTGGTGATCGCGGACTCGAACGCCTTGCCGCCGACCCAGCGGGTCGACTTCGACAGCTGCCCCTTGGCCACGGTGTCGTAGTCCCACGACGCGAGCGTGGTGGTGCCCTTGGTCAGTGCGGTCTTGCGTCCCAGCTCGTCGTAGTCGGTGTGCAGGGTGATCCCGCGTCCGACGTGGGTGACGTCGGTGGAGCGGTCGCCCTGGTCGTAGGTGGTCTTGGTGGTGCCCTTGTCGGGGTCGTCGACCTGGATCCGACGTCCGCGGACGTCGTAGGTGTACGTCCAGGTGGCGTCCGAGGGGTCGGTGATGGTGGCCATCCTGCCGCGCTTGTCGAAGCCGTAGCGGGTGGACTGGTAGGAGGTGCGGGCGACGTCGGTGTACTGCCGTGACTCGATGGTGCGTCCCAGCGCGTCCACGACCGTGGTCGATGCCGTGCCGCCTTGGGGCGGGACGACGGTGGTGGTGTCACCCGTGTACTGGGTGACGGTCCGCCGGGTCTCGTCGCCGAACCGCTTGGAGATCTGGGCCGTGACGCGCCCGGCTCCGTCGTACTCGGTGTCGGTGGACGCCGGGTACTTCAGCTCCTGGCCGGTGGCGAGGACCGGCTCGGCCGCCCCGGTCGCGAAGAACACGCCGGAGGTGCGCCACGCCTGGCCGCGGGTGTCGTAGAAGGTTTCCGTGAGGAGCCGGCCGGCCCGGTCGGGGGACTCCGTCTGGGTCTGGCGGGGCCGCAGCAGACCGTCGTAGAAGGAGTACTCCGTCTGGTAGGTCGCGTCGTGGGCCAGGGTCTTGGCCGTGATGACGGCCGGCGCGTCGTTGCGGAGCTGGTAGTCGAAGACCCTGTTGGGGGAATTGGGGTAGGTCGTGGCGGAGCGGGTGGGCAGCCACACCTTGGTGACGCGGCCCAGCGCGTCGTAGGCAGTGGTGGTGATCTTGCCGTTGGGGTCGGTCACCTGTGTGGGCTGGCCGCGCAGCGGGGCCATCTGGGTGGTGGTGGTGTGGTTGCGCGCGTTGGTGACGGCGACGCTCGTGGGGGCTTCGCCCGTGGCCGGGGTGTACGCCGTCTTGGTGATCCTGCCGAAGGCGTCGGCAACCGTGAGACCTCGGCCGTAGACGTCGAAGTCGGCGGCCGGAGTGGCGGTGGTGGCGTCGTAGCCGCTGCCCGCGCCGTTGATCCGTTCGGACCGGGTGACGTTGCCCTTCGTGGGTGCCGCGCCGAGCGCGCCGCCGTCGTAGTAGGTCCGGACGTCGTCGATCACGTCGCCCGGTCGGGCCGCGGTGGCGCCGCAGGTGACGGCGACCGTCTCGACCTGGCTGACCTTGTCGAGGATCCTGCCGGCGTTGGTGCGGGCGTAGCTGGTCGTCTTGCAGCTCTCGTCGCCGGTCTTGGCGGTGTCACCGGTCGTGGACTCGGTGGCGACCATGCCGTAGCCGTCGAAGGTGCGGTCCGTCTCGGTGGTGCGCGTTCCGCCGTTGACGGTGGTGCGGGTCGACTCCTTCTGTACGCCGGTCTGGTACGAGACGAGGTCAGGGAGGCCGGAGCGGGTGCGCGTGGCGATCGCCGTGGAGCGCCACGGGGTGTACGAGGTCGCCGTCACCAGCTTGTTCGTGTCGTCGCCGTTGTAGGTGATCTTCTCGCGCTGCATGCCCGCGAAGGTGTCGCGGTCGGTGACCGCGACGCCTGCCGAGTCCTTGACGTCCTGTCCGTCCCGGCCGCGGAAGTAGCGGTTCTCCGTGAGGGTCTTGGGGTCGGAGGCGGTGCCGACGCGGGTCTGGACCCGTTCGTAGCCGCGGGCGACGGAGTAGGTGCGGTCGTCGGCCTCGGTGAGCTCGTCGGTGCTCTTGGCCCAGGCGGCGCCGCCCAGGTAGGAGTAGGACGTGACCTTGTCCGGGGACTCGACGAGGTTGTCGCCTTCGACGACCTGGGTGGCCACGTAGGTGTTGAACCAGTCGAGCTTGGCGTCGTAGCCCTCGTAGGCCCACTTCACCGGGTAGCAGCGGGTGGTGTTGGTGGCGTCGGCCGCCGGCAGGGTCGTCGCGGTGCACTCCGGCTCGGAGTAGGTGACGCCGATCGTGCCGCCGGTCTCGGTGGTGATCTGGTACATCCGCAGGCGGATGAAGGGCGCGAGGCCGTCACCGGTCTTGTCGACGCGGTTGGCCTTCTGCTCACCGGCGAACGTCACGGCCGGGAGCGCGACGCTGCCGCCCGCCAGGCCGGTGCGCTGGATGGACTTGAGCCACATGGGCGTGGAGATGCCGTCGCCGGAGGCGGGGAAGTCATGGCTCAGGGTCCAGGTGTCGACGTCCTTGTAGGCTCCGCCGGTCAGCAGCTTGGTGGTGAGGGAGGCGAGCCGCTTGCGGGACCAGAACGTCGGGGAGAACTGGTCCTTGCACTCGGTGGAGCCGTCCTTGCAGTACTGGTCGAAGGGAACGTCGGGCCAGTTCTTGGCGTTGGTCTCGTCGAACGTGCCGCAGTTCGCGAGGCAGCGCTCGTCGACGGCGAAGTGGACCTGCGCCATCGCCTTGCCGGAGTAGACGGCGTCGTTCCGCAGGCCGTAGTCGATCCGCTCCAGGTAGCCGCCCCGGATGTACGGGGTGACCGTGGCCTTGCCGGTGACGTCCGAGACGTTGCGACCGTAGTTGTTCGTCTCGGTCTTCCAGTAGTACGCCATGGCGTTGTCGCGCGGGTCGACGACGTAGTCGAGCTGCCAGCGCCATGCCTGCTGGCACCAGCCGCTCGCGAAGCTCGCGTTGTAGCAGGGCTCACCCGACTGGTTGCCGAACACCGGCACGGTCCAGGTCGAGTTGGTCGAGGGGGAACCGGTGGTCGCGCCCGGGAGGCGGTTGAGGCCGAAGAAGTACTGCGTGCCGTCGGCGGTGGTGACCTTCCAGTGCTCGCCCTTGCCGTCGACACCGTCCGTGCCGCCGTCGCCGTTGTCGGCTCCGGTCAGCTTCTCGATCTTCGTGCCGTTGTCGGCGGCCTCGTGCCAGCCCTTGCCCGCCTGGTAGACGAGTTCGGTGGACTTGCCGCCCAGCGACAGGGTCGCGTTGTCGTTGAACCAGCACATGTCACCGACGCGCGTGGTGTTGGTGCCGTTGGTCTTGTCGTCGTTGCAGGACTTGTACCGGCGCTCGATGAAGCCGGGCTCGTACGACCAGCCGTCGCCAATCCAGGACGGCTGGTTGTTGGACGCGGCCGTACGGCCGTCCACCGCCTGCGAGTTGTAGTCCAGGGAGATCTTCGGCTGGACCCCGCCCGGTACGGCGGGCACGTTGATCGGGTGGGACCAGGCGAAGCTGCCCATCGACTCGCCGGCGCTCCAGGAGCCGGCCGCCTGCAGGGACGTCGCCTTGTAGTCACCGCTGGCGCCGGCCTCTTCGGCGGCGGCGGCCAGGACGGTCGTCGCGCCGACACCGACCGGTGCGCTCAGCGTCCCGGTTCGGGTGTTGTTGGTGGTCGCCAGCGGGGTCTTGATGCGGCACTCGGCCTTGTCGGGCGTGGTGAGCGCACAGGCCGGCAGCCGCACCAGCCGCAGTCGTGCCGCCCAGTCGCCGCCGTACGCGCCGCGGAAGGAGGCGTAGTTCACTTCCACGCGGGTCTGTACGGCTTTCGCCGCGCCGTCGGAGCGCCCCACGGACAGCAGCAGCCCGTCGACTCCGGCCTTGCGTGCGGCGGCCCGTTCGGAGACCTTGACCTTGACCTTGACGGTGGCCTGGGTCTTGGTGCCGGACGGCGGCGTGGCCTTGCCGCCCTTCGGCCCGGGGGCGGCGGCCGACTGTCCCTGATCGGTCAGAGCGACGGCCACGGGCAGGTTCGCGGCCCGTACGGGTACGGGTGCGACTCCTCGCCGTGAGGCGGGCTTGCCGCTCACGGGGGCCAGTTCCACCTCGGCCGTCGCAGCGCCGGGCCAGAGGACCTTGGGGCCGCCCTTCCAGGCGTGTGCCGCCGCGGCGTCGGGTCTCTTGGCTCCGCCGATGCGCGCGTTCTTGACCGGGACTGGTTTCGGCTGGTGCAATCCAGGAAGCGGAGTTCTTTCATCCGCATTAGCTGTCACGGCTCCCCATGTGGGCAGAAGGCCCATAGCGATCGCGGCGGCCATAACGGCCGCGGAGCCGCGTATTCGTGGAACTCTCACACTCACCTCTCGCGTAAAGCGGAAAATGTCGCCGAACGCTAGCAGTGCGCGCGCCCGGGAAGGCGATCACTTGAGCAAGATCTGAGATCCGCACGGAAAACCGCGAAATCATGCCCGATCGATTGACGATCGGGCGTTTTGCGCTCCCGCACCGATGACTCCGACGCCGCCCCTTTTCTGCGCGACAGAGGACATCGAAGCCATTGGGGCCGGTTTGCCCCGTCTGAAGCAGGGGCGCTCCGCGAGAGCGGCGCCCCATCGGCCCTCTCGCGCACGAGCGGCCGGGGGATGTCTCGGCCTCGGCCTCGACCGCGACTCTCGACCGGAGATCGAGGCAGGGCGCCCCCGCTCTACGCGGCTGGACCCCCGGCAACCGAGGGTGACGCCGACGGCCGGGCCGGCGAGGGCGTCACGCTGCCTCCGGCGGGAGCGAGCGTGCTCCCGTACTTCTTTCGGAAAAGCCCGAGTTGATCACGGCAATCTCACGAAAAGCCGCTTTTCCGCTGGCGAACGCGGAGTGCGACCCGGACCGGAACTCATCAGGGCCCGCCACGGCCGCCCGGCGGATGCCGTGCCGGTCGATCCGGCGACATGGATCGTGCGCAGCATCCGCGCACGCGGTGGCCGGCCCCCACCCGAGGCCGGCTCGCCGGGCCGGTCGGATCCAGCGGTGTGCACGGGCACACAGCCCCCGCACCGGAGCGACCCTTCGCGACCGTACGCGATATCACGAAAGACAACATCGGAATAATTCATTCCGACGGGAAATGGGACCCCGTACGGACAGGGCGCTTGCGAACGCAATCGAATTCGCTCATACGAAACGTATACTGCCCCGCTCTGACGCGGTGGAGAACCCCAGGACGCGACAAGCCCCCCTCGCGACGAACAGCGGGAACTCGCGCGCGAGAGTCCCACCGGCCCACGTGCCCGGCAAGCCATTTGAGCGGAACTTGAGCCCTCGCGCGCCACCCGGCGAAACGGACACGAACACCCGCCGGGCGCCCCGGCGGGCGTCGGCGTCGGCTGCCTCAAGCCGCTTTATTTGAGGTTCATTTGAGGCTTCTCTTCGAATCCGTATTCCTCTCACGGTAACTTCCGGAATTACGGTCGCGCCCGCTCGACGATCGACTAGTCTGCGCTGGCGCGGAGGCGCAGCCGGGGGGGGCAGGACCCCTCCGGGCTGCCTTCGCACGCGTTGCGCCACCCCACCGACACTCCGGCTCGCCGCCACGCAGCAGCCTGGACTCCCCGGAGGACGGGCCACGTTCGAGGGACGGCACTGCCCGAGCACCACCGCACTCAGAGAAGAGAACCCCTTTGTCGAGTACGCGTAGCAGGAGTCGCTGGAGACGGACTCTCCACCAGGCCACCGTGGTAGCACTCGTGGGCTCGATAGCCCTGTGCGTACCGCCGGCGACGGCCGCCGAGCGGGCGCAGGCGACCGTCATGACACCCGAGGACGACGGCAGTGTCAGCCCCGAGGACAAGGCCCTCCAGGAGGCGAAGAGCACCGGGAAGCCGGTCGAACTGACCTCCGCCCGGACCGAGTTGTCCGACACCTGGGTGAACCCGGACGGCACGTTCTCCGAGAAGAAGTACGGCGAGCCGGTACGTGTGCTGCGGGGCGGCGCATGGGTCGCCACGGACCCGACGCTCGAGTTCGCCGCCGACGGATCGGTGAAGCCCAAGGCCACCACCGTCGTCGTCACCTTCTCGGGTGGCGGCACCGGGCCGCTCCTCACCGGTGTGAAGGACGGCCGCACACTGTCGCTTTCCTGGCCGTCAGCGCTGCCGAAGCCCACCCTCAACGGCAATGTGGCCACCTACGCCGAAGTACTGCCCGGCGTCGACCTCCAGCTCAAGGCCGAGGTCGAGGGCTTCTCCCAGCTCGTCGTGGTCAAGACCCCGCAGGCGGCCGCGAACCCGGCGCTCACCCAGCTGAAGTACACGATGTCGACGGTCGGGGTCACGGTCGCCACCGACCCCGCGACCGGCACGGTGACCGCGACCAACCCCGCCGGGCAGACGGTGTTCACCAGCCCGTCCCCCATCATGTGGGACTCCACCACCACGGGCAGCGGCACGGCCGCCCCGCAGAGCCTCAAGCAGTCGGCCGCGGCACGGTCCCTGACGGCGACGGAGACCGAGGTCCCCGAGCCTGACAGCTCCTTCGAGCAGCCGTCCGGGTCCAAGGAAGCCGTCATGGCGACCTCCGTGAGCGGCAGCACCCTGCAGATCACCCCGGACCAGCAGCTCCTGAAGGCGGCGGACACCACTTACCCCGTCTACATCGACCCCTCCTGGGCCTGGGGCGGGCGCAACAACTGGACCCGGGTGTCGAAGAAGTACCCGACCAAGAACTACCTCAACTCCAATGAGGTGGCGCGCGTCGGATACGAGAACGAGACGAACGGCCTGTCACGGTCCTTCTTCCAGATGGACACGGCCAACGTCCGCGGCACCAAGGTGATCAGCTCCACCTTCCGCATCAAGAACGTCTGGTCCTGGTCCTGCCAGGACCGGCCCGTACAGCTGTGGCACACCAAGGGCATCGGCGAGCAGACCACCTGGAACAACCAGCCCGCCAAGATCGACTGGCTCTACAACGTCAACGCCTCCAAGGGCTGGTCCAGCAGCTGCCCGGCAGGCAACCTCGAGTTCGACCTGACCTGGAAGATGCAGCGCATCGCCGCCGCCGGCGACACGAGCATCACCCTCGGCATGTACGCCGAGAACGAGTCCGACACCTTCGGCTGGAAGAAGTTCGACCCGAAGACCGCGACCCTGGAAACGGTCTACAACAACCCGCCCGCCACACCGACCGGCCTCGGCACCAACCCCAAGACGGACTGCGCCAACGGCGGCCTCATCGGCAACACGACCGTCAGCCTCTACGCGTACGTGACCGACCCCAACGCCGGCAACCTCTCCGCCCAGTTCCAGGTCTTCCGCAGCGACGGAACCATGGTCGCCGACGAGTGGATCCCGGGACTCAAGGACCGCGTCTCCACCCTGGTCGTCCCCGACGCCAAGCTCCCCACCGGCAGCTACACCTGGAAGGTGCGCGCGTACGACCAGAGCGAGTACTCGGCCTGGAGCCAGACGTGCAAGTTCACCCTGGACCGCACCCGACCGACCGAGAAGCCGAAGATCACGTCGACCACCTTCCCCAATGGTGAGAACGGCTGGCCCGCCGGCACCGGCAAAGCCCGCACCCCCGGCTCCTTCACCCTCTCCGCCAACGGCGTCGACGACGTCACCTGGTACGGCTACTACACCGACTGGAACCCCGACGTGAAGAGCGTCACCGTTCCCGCCGGCGGCTCGACCACCGTCCAGCTCACCCCGCCCGGCGTCGGCCCGCACTTCGTCTACGCGTTCAGCCAGGACCCCGCGGGCAACCGCTCCGACACCGCTGCCTACCTGTTCTACGCCGGCCGGTCCACCGCGCGAGACCAGCCCGGCGACCTCAACGGCGACACCCACCGCGACATCTGGAGCAAGGACAGCTACGGCACCCTGCTGACCTACGCCGGCCAGGGCAACGCGAAGTTCTCCACCACCACCAACGGCGGCATCAGCGGCCTGGGCTCGGCCCTGACGACCAGCTCGCTCGACTGGGGACAGGACGGCTACAACGACCTGATCACCCTGCGACACGACGCGAACGACAACCTCGACAAGCTCTGGGTCCACTCCAACAACGGCCTCGGCCTCGTGCAGGCGAACAGCACCCAGCAGATCAACGTGAGCTGCCCCGTCCGCGACGAGGAGATGGGCTGCACCGAGGAGGGCGACGACCACTGGCAGGGCGCCTCCCAGATCATCAACCCCGGTGACCTGAACAGCGACGGACGAGCCGACCTGCTGGTCAAGCAGGGCAAGCGCCTGTGGGCCTACTTCGGCGAGCGCAACCTCCTCCTGGACATGCACGGCGCGCCCGTGCTCGTCGGCGGGGAGGACTGGGACAAGTACAGCGTCATCACCCCCGGCGACCTCAACGGCGACAACGTCCCCGACCTCTGGCTCCGGGACAACGCCAACGGCGACATCCTGCGCACCTACGGCAAGCCGAGCACCGACAAGAAGGTCACCGTCGACCTGGCGACCTGGGGCTCCGCGACCCGCACCAAGGTGGGCACGGGCGTGACCCAGAAGCTCTACCCCGAGGTCGGCTCGGTCGGCGACCTCTCCGGTGACGGCGTCACCGACCTGTGGGCCCGAAAGGCCGACAACACCGTCTTCGGCTGGTACGGCCAGATCATCGGCGGCGCCGTCGGCTCGTTCTCCGGCGGATTCGACATCGACGCGGTGGTCGGCGCACGGATCGCGTCCGGCACCACTCTGGCCTCCGGCGAACAGTTCACCACCACCGGCGCCAAGCTCGTCATGCAGACCGACGGCAACCTGGTGCTGTCCACCAAGGACAACAAGCCGGTCTGGGCCACCAACACCGCAGGAAACCCGGGCGCCTTCGCCCGCATGCAGGCCGACGGAGCCCTCGTCGTCTACACCGCCAACGGATCCACCACCCTGTGGAGCAGCAAGACCGGCAACAAGCCCAACTCCTACGCCGTCGTGCTCGCCCGCGGAGTCCTGGTCCTCTACGACGCCGTCGGCAGGAGCCACTGGACCAGCGGCGGCCAGAGCCGACCCGACTACAACGACGACGGCTACACCGACGTCCTCGCCCGCGACGCCAACGGCGACATGTGGGTCTACCCGGGCATCGGCGGAACGGGCACCAACACCCTGGGCAGCCGCTACTTCGTCGGCAACGGCTGGTGGCGCGACTGGTGGACGAACGCCTACAACACGGACCTCAACAACGACGGATACACCGACATCGTCGGACGCGACCGCAACGGCGAACTCCACCTCTACCCGGGAACCGACGGAAAGGGCACCTACCCCTTCGGCTCCCCCTCCCTCATCGGCGTCGGCTGGAACATGTACGACACCCTCGGCTTCGGTGACATCAACGGAGACGGTCGCACCGACGCCATCGGCCGTGACAGTGGCGGCGAACTCTGGGTCTACCCCGGCACCGGCGGAACGGGCACCAGCACCTTCGGCAGCCGGGTCTTCATCGGCAACGGCTGGTGGCCGGCATCGTGGACCACGATCCGCTTCGCCGACATGAACGGCGACTACAAGGTCGACATCATGGGCCGCACCGACCAGGGCGACCTGTACGTCTACCCCAACACCAGCACCAACAACGGCAGCATCAGCTTCGGCGCCCGGTACTTCAACGGCAACGGCTGGTGGAACGGCTACTGGAACCCCTTCGCCACCGACCTCAACAGCGACGGCGCAGCGGAGTCCGTCGGTGTGACCAACAACGGAGAGCTGTACGACTACCTCCCCAGTGGCCGCACCCTGATCGGCACCGGCTGGCAGTCCTTCGACGTCATCCTCTGACGACCGGCACCACACGCCACGGATAAGGGTGGGGCCCCGTCCCGGACGGGGTCCCACCCTTCGCGTTCCCCACCCGCTGCGAACCTCTCCACCGACTCGCCGCGCCGCAGGTCAAAGCCCGTCCGGCAGCCAGGGCTGCCATCGATGTCCCCCGCACCAGCCGTCTAATCTCTCGCTATGCAGCGCGGCGAGGTGAGGCGGGATGACGGCACGTGGGCGGGCCTGTCCCTGGACGTGCGGAACCGCCCCCGGCCCGGACTGTGCGTGCTCAGCGCCGGGCCCCGACTGCTGGTCTCCCAACTGTCGCGGCCTGCGCTGCTCGCCCTCGTCGATGAGCACTTCCAGGGCGTCGACTTCTGGCGCACCGACGCGTACCACTCCTTTGTCCCACCGCTGCGCGCCGATATCGGCCGCGCCCTAGCCGGCAGCCCGGAACGGTGGGCTCACCGCTTCGCTCAGTACTTCGCCGACGCACCGGACAGCCCCCTGCACGACGGCCGATGGCTGCTCTCCTGCGAGAGTCCGTTCCGGCGCCGGCGTCACCCCGACACTTCGCACGCCGCGTACTGGAGCGAGATGCTCGTCGACGACCATCCGAACGGATACATCGACTGGTTCGTCCATTCCTCTTCCTGGGAGATCCTGCCGCTGCGGCCGCTGCCCGACGCCGACGACAGCCGGGTCAAGGCGTACCGCAAGCAAGCTCGCGACGGGACGCTCCCGCCGGTCCTCATGTGGTGGGTCAGCGGCCTGCACTGCCAGCTGATCCTGGACGGCCACGCCCGGCTCGCCGCGGCAATCGCCGAGTCCATCGACCCACCGCTTCTGCATCTGCACCGCACGGCTCCGCGCAATGACCTGGACGCGCGCACCCGTGAGGCCGTAAGCCTCTACGAGCACGAACTGGCACGCTTCACCGAACTCCGCACCGTCCACGGCCCCACCGTCCCGGACGGCGCCGCGACCGCCGGCCCGCAGCTGGCCCGTCTCCTCCATGACCTGAACACCGCAGGACAGCCGACTTGGGCGTGGCCCTTGCCGGGCGGGCCGGTTCCGGCGTCGCCCGGGAACCGGCCCGCGGCAATGGTGCGTCGGCTCACCCGCCGCCTTCGATCGAACGGGACGTCCACCCCTGGAGCGACGAGCCGTCCGCAAGGCGTCCGACGAGGCGGAGTGGAGCGGCCCCGCCGCCGCGTGCGGCCAGCAGCTGTTCTCGGGAACTTGCTTGCACCGCACCTGCTGCGGTGACGCCCACCACGCGTCGGCTGCCCGCGGCAAGGACGTAGCGCGCTCCGCTGGGTGCGGACCAGGACGTCCCGGCGAGGATGTCCTGCCCGAATCGCCCGCAGGCCGCGGTGTGGTGCACGGTGGTGACGGGGACGGTCCGTCCCGGCACCTCCAGTGTGATGTCCGCCTGTCCCCGCCCCGCCCATGTGTCGGCCCGCGAGCACACCCACAGGGCGCGCCCCGCGTTCTCGGGCAGAGTCTGCGCGGCGAACTCCCAGCGGTTGACGGATCGGACGTCGCTGCCTCGGAGGCGCACGAGCGAACACGCCGAGTGCGCCCAGGCAGCGAGCCCGAGCGGGCCGGTGGCTTCGCGTGGTCGACGGGCCTGCTCACCAGGGACCGGCAGGGGCGTCCACGTCAGGTGCGCGGGGATGGTGCCGCCCAGATCGGCGACAAGAAAGGCGTGGTCCTCCACGATCCGGCGCGACGAGCGCAACTGCAGTACCGGTACGTCGCCGCAGTGTGTCGTGGCGCTGTTCGGCTCAGCGTCCGCCACGGGCTCGGTGGTTCCGTCCGCCGCCACACGCAAGGGCCGCACGGGGGAGCCGGGAGCGTGCAGATCGCGCAGGCCGGCCTCGGCCACCCAGGGGGCGAGGAGATAGCGGGTCCGGTCGCTCCTGCGGGAGAGAACGACGGCCGCCGCAGTGGTCACGTCGCTGTTGTGCGCCGGCGTCTTCACCAGCGCGGGTCTGCCGTGGGCTGTACCTGGCTCGGTGTAGCGGACGAGCATGCCTGCGGCCCACAGCAGGACGACGCCCGTCCCGTCCACGGTGCCCGCGTACAACAGCGACGGACGCTCGAGGCCGGCCGAGGCCGACGCGCCGCCCGCCCACGCCGCCGTCGCCCGCCTGATCATGCCTTGGTCGCCGGTGCGGTTTCCGCGTGCAGGCCAAGCGGTGAAGTCGACGCGCGAGGTGTCGGCCCACTCGTCGGCCGGGACGAGGACCGGGGCCACCCCGGCCGGGGCCACGGACCCTGCCGACCGTGCGGGAGTGGCGGGTGATCCATCCAGGACGCCGGCGGCGGTCCCGGTGAGCAGCGCCACGGTGCCGACGAGAGCGGCTAGCCGGACGCGGCGGCGACGGCGCAGCAGATCGGTCGGGTGCAGATGGACTGTGCAGGGATCGAACTCGGGGCGCCTGAGGAGCTCGGCCACGTCGGTGGAGAGTTCGGTCACGCCGACGGCGCGGAGCATCCGTAGCCGTTCGGCCTCCCGCACGGCCCGCTCGGGATCGGCCGCGCCCGCCTCGCGGAGCAGGGCCACGGCGGACGGCGGAGCGAGGCCTTCGAGAGACGTCAGGGCGAGGGCCGCACGCGTCGCGGGCTCGGTTGCCGCCAGCGCGCGGTCGAGGGCGAGTTCGTCCGTTCCGCCGGCCCGTGGGAAGAGCCGCAGGCCGACCACTCTGGGCAGGGCCGCTCCGTACGAGACCCGGAGCGGCGGCCGCAGGGCCTCGTGGACGATCCGGGCGCGGAGCCAGTCGTGGGCCGAGCCTCCGACGGTCCCGTCCGTGCGGGGCGTGGGGATCCGAGGGGCGTCACCGACGGAGTCTGCCTCCCCAGGCTCCGGTCCACTCCGTGAACCGGCTCCCGCGCGGCAGAGGCTCCGCTGGACCAGGGCATGGGCGGCCAGCACCCTGCGGTGGCGGCCAAGTCCCGGCGGCAGGATCAGGTGCGCCAGTCGTACCAGGGCGGGGTAGTGCTCGACGAGCACCGCCTCGGCGGCGTCACGTGACGGTGGCCGCGGAGTGGGTATCGACGTGGTCCGGTAGCGGGCTTCCGCCCGAAGGAATTGCATACTGAGGAAACGACCCTCCCCGGGCGACGTCACTTCGGACCTATGACCGGGCCCCGTCTGCGGCTCCGCCCCGGGCAGGGCCCCCGCGGCGGCTCCCATCACGAGTTCTGACTCTGGTTCACCTTGTGGGATCTGTCGCTACTTTGGGGGTGGCCGGGCAGCTGTCAGGCCTGATGACGGATACCGAGACCCGGGCTGCCGTGCGATCACGGGCAGGGTAGGCGGCTTGTTCCGGATCCGGGCGGAGATCTTCGAGAGTGCACTGCTACTACTGATCTTTTCGTTAGTTCTGTGGGATTGGTGGGTGGGCCTTCACCCCGTCACCGCCGCACACTGGCGACGCCGCTCGGCCTCCGACTGGACTACCTACCTTCAAGCCCGCGTCGCCGCCCCACGGCCCTGACCACCGCCCTCGAACACCGACCCGACGTTCCTGGAGTCTGGCCACGAGGCTTGTCAGTGGCAGGGGGATGCTTTCCATGTGACGACAGAGGATGAGCACACAATTTGCGGCCAGGCCGGAGATGGCCGACTGCCTGATCCGCGTTCCGTGATCGAGTGCACGGACTGGGCCTCGCTGGAGCACGCTTACGGACAGGCGCATGACACGCCACATCGTCTGCTCCAGCTCCTGGACGATGACCCGGACGTTCAAGCGGGAGCACTGGGACTGCTGGACATGTCCGTTCTGCATCAGGAGTCCTTGTACAGCGCGACGGCGCCGGCCGCGCTGTACGTAGCCGCAGTGTTGAACCACCCCCGGACCCTTGCCAGCCACGAGGACTACTCCACCGGGGATGACCGGCCTCGGCCACTGCGCGCGGCCTTGCTGGAATGGCTGGGCCAGATCACGGATTCGGCAGCCTACGGCGAGGCGACGGGCGAGGAGGACGGTAATGATCCGGGCGTCACCGATGCGGTCCGCGCTGTCCGCGGCCCGATCTACGACGCCGTGACCCCGCACCTCCTCGCCCCAGACCCCGCCGTCCGAGAGGCCGCCCTCAGCGCCACCACCGCACTCCTCCAATCTCCCGAGCTCGCCGACCGAATCTCCAGAACGACCCAGACCCTTCAACGGCTGCTCGCCCAGAGCAGCGACCGGAGAGAACGCGCGACGGTCGTCTTGACGATCGGCGCCTGGGGCGAGGACACCACCGCCTTGCTCACGGACCCGGACCCCGCCATCCGGGCCTGCGCCGCGCTGTCACCGGGTTGCGCCGACAACACCAAGGCGACGCGGACGATCCTCCACGCTCTGCTCGACCCCGCAGCCATCGACTCCTGGTTCCTCGAACCCACCCGTGCCGACCCTTGGGCCGGAGACCCACTGCCGCACATCACAGGCCGCCTACGGCACGCTCTCCTGGCCACGGCCATCGACCGCGCCGGCGACTTCGAGGAACTCCTGCCGGCCGCCCTGGCCTCCGTGCCCTTCTGCAGCAACCTCACCATCGCCGAAGACTGGGGGCCACTGCTCGCCGCGGCATTCCCCTCCGGCTACAACCAGGGTGCCAAGCTCACCCCGGCCCAGCATCGCTACCTGGACGCTCTCGCCGCCCGCGACGTGTGCTGGCGATACACCCACCTCGTCACCCCTTGGTTCGACGACGTTGACCTTCCTGTAGACCGCAACGCCATCAGGACCCTCCTGACCGGACCGCGGCCGCACCAGTAGGGACGCCTGCTCGGGCTTGGCAGCCACCGGTTCCAGACAGGAATCAGGAATACCGCAGGGTTCGAGTACCGCTCCCCAGCAGCTGGTGCCTCCTCGTGGAGCGCTGAGCGCCGTGAGGCATACGGGAACGATCAGGACTCGCCGATTTCACTGATCGCGGTGAGCGCCCGCTCAAACCGGTCAAAGGCGGACCAGGACCCGGCGCAGTGGCAGCCGCCGGCCGCCAGCGCCCGGTGCCGGTACGCCACGGAGTGGACGGCGACGAAGCTCCGCTGGGGTCTGTTCGTTGACCAGGCGGAGGCGGGCGCCCTCCCATCGCTCGCGGCTGAGTGCCCGGCCGCACTGGTGGAGTACGAGCCCGCTCCGTAGTACCGGCCACTGACCCGTCCAGCCGCGTGCGCGAGAGCGGGGCAGGGCGACAGGCGTAGCCCGTCAGGCGTTCTGCGTCACGCACCGAAGGGCGGCACCCACCGAGGGGTGCCGCCCTTCTGCTGAACCTGGAAGCTGGCGAGCCGGCGCAGGTTGTCCTGCGAGTCCCGCATGCGGGACAGATCGTTCGATTCAAGTTCGAGACGCGGCGGCTCGGACAGAAGCGCCGCAATCCGAGCCCCGGAGATCTGTCGGTACGCGTTGGACGTCGACATGTCCGCCACATCCCGGATGAACAGCTCGGCGGTCTCATAGTCCGCCCGCCACAGCCGGCCCCGCAGTGAGATATCCAGCGCGGTCGCCGCGACGAACCAGGCTTCCTTGTACTGGGCAAAGGAACGCTTGCACAGCTCCCAGGAGTCTGCCTCCTCTGCCGTCAGCGGCCCCTTCGCATCGGGCGCATCCACCGCTGCCGGAAGCTGATCCCACCGAATCATCGGCTGAGCCCGGCCCTGCGCCACGTCCTCCTCGCGCAGAACCACGCCGCCGCCGGTCTCTTCCTGCTCCCTGCGCCGCCGCTCCTCGCGCTTCGCCCGCAGCTGCTCCGGAGTCAGTGGCTTGGTCTTGCTGCTCACTTGCTGATCAACCCCCGCTGTTCCAGCTCCGTCACCAGCTCATCGAAGTGCGAGCCGGGCGCATCGATCGGCTGACCCTCGCCCGTGTTCGCGTACCGCTGGACGGCCGGAATCATCGTTGTGAACACGTTCCAGCCAGCATCCACCAGCGTTTTGCGGATGCCCTCCGGAGCCGTCCTGGCGCCAGGCTGGACGCGTACCAGGAGGACCCACTCCTTCGCCCGAGGGGCGTTCGGGTCCTTCTTCTTGTCCCAGGCCAGATCCAGGAAGCCATCCATGGGCAGCTCTTCCAGGCGCTCCACGTCGCCATTGGTTGCCGCGCACACGACGATGACCAGGTCCGCCACGCGCAGTACGGAGTATCCGATGCCCGCGTGGTTCTCCAGGTGGCCGCAGTCGACCGCGCCGATGTGCCCCTCCGGCAGGGCGTCCGGTGCCTCCTCGTGGAAGCGGGTGTCCGCAAGGCGGGTCACCTCGAAATCCTGGTCCGACGCCTGCCACCACCGATAGAGCTGCTTGGACTCGTCCGAGTCGAAGCCCTTGACGTCGTAGCCGCGCTCGCGAAGGGCATGGAGCAGCCACCAGATGACCGTCGTTTTCCGGTAGACGGGGGCGAAACAGCAGCGATGAACGTGCCCCGCACCCTACGTGCAGCCTCCGGATTCGCAGAGACCCGGCACCGAAAGTGCGCCTCCGCCTGCCAAATGAAGGGGGCGGGGCGGTCGTGCCGGTCACCACCGAGACGAGTGCCGAGCAGGGATCAGTTTGTCGGCTGTCGGTCGCTGGTCTGGTGCTGCCCCTGGGGGGCTGCAAGGTCTGGGAGTGGGGGCAGAAAGAGGCGACCTGTCAGCTTGAAGATCGTGGATATGCCAGTTATGTCCTTCCGGATGACCCACATAGTGAAGCGCCGGTGGATGAGCAAGGCCGGCGGGGCGAGCGCACCGAGAATGAGCATGACAAAACCGGCTGTCGCGATCTTTGTGACGTACTGGGCCATGGCAGGGGCTTCGGGGCGCTCCGTTGTAGCGAGCCACTGAATCAGGCGGAACTCTGCGTAGACGTGAAGGCACGCGAGGATAAGCCATGCAGTGTTCGTCCAGAACCGAACCTCCTTATGCAGCATGCTTCCCAACCGTTCCAGCGGCGACGGCTCCTCTGGCTGGGAAGGCGTCGCCACATCATGCTGACGCCCCAAGAGCTTGTGCACTACTTCCAGACCTTCGCGGTCAAGGGTCGGGATGAGGCGTTCCATGAACGTGCCGGAGACCTTCAGGAACTCAGCGCTCCCCAGCAGGGGAATGACCGTCACCATCGCCCCGGCGAATTCCTCGGTCATCTTGTACGTGTGTAAGCGTCCCTCCAGTCAGTGCGTGATCGCACAGGCAACCTAGTGGCTCAACGCTGCGCCGGGGACCGGAGAGATTCAGTCGTGCCTGACGGTCGTCAGAGGATCAAGCCACGATGCGTGACCACCTCCGGCCTCCTCTCTGTTGACGAGCAAGGCGGGTGGATAGGGTCAGCGGCAGCCCGCGCCGATATGGCGTGCGCGGGTGAGGCCCGGTGCCCAGATGCGCTCTGGGAGCAGTACCACCGGGCCGCCTTTTCCTTCCTCAAGCGCAAGCAGTCTGAGCCGGCCCAGCCTGGAGATCTTCGGTGTGGCTCGAGGGCTGCGCGAGGGTGTGGATGCGTTCAACGAGGGATCCGTCGGAGAACCGGACGGTCAGTGTCATCCTACGGGCGAGCTGATCGCGGCCGCAGATTCGCTGGCCGGAGGTGATGGTCAGGTCCAGGAGCGCGGCCCGACGAGATCTGGCGGAAGCCACCCGAACTGCCGCGAGCAGCGCGTGCGGCGCGGCCGCGTGACGCCAGGATGCAGGCCGCTGCGGTAACTCCTCGGCCACGGCGCGGAGGGCTTCACTCGGGTCTCCGAGATCTTGGGGCTGCGCTGATCTGTTCCACGGCGGACTTGGATCTGTCCTGGGGAGGCACTGAGGTGTCTGGGGTGGTGCTGAATCCCTTCCTCGGATGCCGTCCCCGGCGGGGCGTGGTGTGCTGGCTGGTAGGGGGGATGTCGCCACCGGGGCGGCGCGTGATGTGCCGCCCCACCTCACGAGGAGGGATCCGCCATGGCGATCTTCGTGCACGGCGTCCTGGCGGGCGTCACCACCGACCAATACGACGGCTTCAACGCGAAGCTCCAGGAGACGCCCGACATCTTCGACGGCTGCGTGTCCCACGCGTGCGTGCAGACGGACGACGGTCTGGAGATCTTCGACGTGTGGGAGACCGAGCAGCAGATGAACGCGTTCGCCGAACGCATGATGCCGATCGCAGCGGCCGTGGGCTTCCCGGTCAGCGACGCGGCGCCCCGCATCATGACGGTGCACAACTACTGGGTCCCCGGGGCGGGCGGCTGACGGGCGAGGAAGGCCAGCGTCATCTGTTCTCGTGGGTGCCCGAGATCACCTGCGCTCCCACTCCAGCGCACCGACTACCGCCGCCTGGCCGGCCTCCAGTCCGCTGCCGGTCATGTCGGTGACAGATATCGCGCGACGGCACGGTGACTGTCCTGTGACAGCGAACCTTGAGCGCGTGCCACCGAAGATTGATCGGCGATGGACGAGTGCTCACTGCCCCTGGAGATCTTGACGGATCTTGTCTCGGAGTAGGTCAACACGCTGGCCGAAGACCTCTCGATCCTCGGCAAATCGTCTGTGGTAAGTCCCCAGAGCGGAGTCTCCCCGCTCAGCCAGCTCAAGCCAGATACTGGTGTCCACCACGACTTGCTTGGCGGTTGCGAGCAGGGAGGCTACCGCTTCGACGACCTGATCAGGCGCTTCCAGATCAACGACCTGGGCTTGTTCTAGTAGGGCGTTCTCGGCAGAACGAAGACCTACAACGGCGCGCTGGACCGGTTCCACCTCGTTCCCCCCAAGGGAGGGCGACACCGCCCGTGCCTGAGCCTGGAAATGGCGGGCCGCACCGATGAACGTGACGTAGGCGTCTCGGCGTAGCTGACGATGCCACTGTGCTCGACTACCGGCGAGCTGGTCATGCGACTGCCGTCGGAGCGCAGCCGCGGAGACCAACCCCGAGATCACAGCTCCTAAGACACCAACGCCGGCACCCGCGACCGCAGCCCACCCCTGGTCCATGGCGGCATTATCTACGACGAGTGACCCCGATCAATCTTCGGTGGCACGCGCTCAAGGTTCGCTGTCACAGGACAGTGACCGTAGTCGTAGGTGGCGTGTGTGACTGGCCTACAAAAATCGAACAGAGGTACGTTTCTGGAGTGGCAGACACCCCCCTTCCTGACGACCTGATCGAGCTGCAGCAGCGCCTGCACCAGGCTCGAGCCGAGTACACGGCGCTGTGTAGATCCCTGCCGTGGTCTGTGGAGCCGCTGGACGGCCGGCCCGGTGCCGTACACCCGCATACGGGAGAGGTCACCGGCGGCCGTGACGCGTCCCCCGGGTGCACGCCGGAGCAGGAGGCCGAGGAGAAGCGTCTGTGGGAGCTTGCCCGGGAGCTGTCGATCGCCGTCTCGACCCACCCGTACTGGGGAACCCTGGAGAAGGACGCCGGCCTGGTGAAGGCCCGCATGGAATTGAAGCGGCACTCGAAGGCGCAGCCGGACGCCGTCAGTGTCCCGGGTGGGGCTGGCGCGACGTAAGCAGCAGGAGACCCTGCGTGACTGGCTTCGATGGCTGCTTGACCAGACAGAGCGGACGATCCGCGAACTCAAGGTGCAGCAGGCCTGGGAGCAGCGGCGCCAGGAGGTCGCGCGCCGGGAGATCTCCTGGAAGCCGCTGCCGTCCCGAGCTGTCGAGAGCCACCCCGCGCTGCACCGCGGGAACTGCCCGGACGGAAAGAACATGACTTCGCTCCTGACCGAGGAGGTGCGGATCGCGTTCGAGCAGTTCCCTGGGCTGGAGATGCACGAGAGGTGCACGCTGGCCCGAGCGGCCTTCAGCGTCTCGGGCACGGTGTCGTTCTTGCTGCTGTGCCGGCAGGGCCTGGCCCCCGGCGTGCGCGCATCATCGCCTCCGTGACCGCGATGGGGTCGCCGGCGGCTGATGCTGGGATCGCGGGTTCGGACTTGTGCCGGGCGTTCGCCGTCTCGTTTGGCCGTGAGCGTTGTCAGTACCTCGTGCCAGGATCCGGATGAACGGATGAACGCAAGGAGCACGCCATGGGGACCCCGGAAGCCGGTCTTTTCGGCAACGGCACGAAAGCGGACTGGGGTGACTCGGTCTGGAAGACCTTCACCTCGGCGTCCCGGACCGCACCGGGCCCTGACACCTCCCTTGAAAGGCCGCCGCTGTCCGTCGACTGGGTCGACTACGTCGACACCGACCCGATACGCGCGCTGGAGATGCTGGTCCTGGGGTGGTATCCGGCCGAGGAAACACCGCCGGACCCTGATGCCCCCACGGACGACGTTCTCGCCTTTCTGCCGCCGGCACTGGCCGCCTTCCACCGTCTGGCCCGCATCCGCGCCGCGCTCTACCGCTTCTGCCACCCGATGCTCCTGCGTCCCCAGCACGTTACAAGGCCTCACGGCAGCCAGCTGGTCTTCGCAGTGGAGAATCAGGGATGCAGGGACTGGTCCATCCCCTGGCCTCCTCAAACCGGGTCGGAAGACAC
This sequence comes from Streptomyces sp. NPDC093089, assembly GCF_044754405.1. NCBI lineage: Bacteria > Bacillati > Actinomycetota > Actinomycetes > Kitasatosporales > Streptomycetaceae > Streptomyces > Streptomyces sp. NPDC093089. The sequence continues at coordinate 595,738 of NZ_JBIVPA010000003.1, read as the reverse complement.
CGACCCTCCTGTCTGGCTCACCGAGGACCCGCACTACGACGACGACCCGGAGACGATCCTCGAAGTGGAACCTCTCAGCCGCTTCCTCCTGCAGTTCACCCTCGACCAAGCACGGGGCATCGCGCCCTTCAGAGCCCGGACCTTCGTCCTGCCCCTCGAACGTCTCGAACCGCTGTGGAGCTTCCTGCGCGCAGTGCCCCTCAGCCCCCACCAGCCCACCTACGAAGGCAGCGTGTTCTACGCAGCCCCCGGGCTGCTGGTCAGCGTCAGCGCCTCCGAAACCGAAGCGGCCATCGGTTTCGGAGCCCGCCACCGCGAAACCCTTGCCCCCTTGCGGGCCTACGACTTCCCCTGGTGGCACTTCTACGAATAGAGCCCGACCACACGTGGCACCAGCAGGCCGGAATCCGCGTCGAGCATGTCTTTGCCCGGACGGCCTTCATCGTCGCCACGTAGACCAGCGGGTCGCACAGCGACCCGCCGGTCCTCGGCCTTCAGGGTTGACCTCTCTTGGCAGCCGCCGAGACCGGCGCGCCACAGGGACAAGGAAGGAACTCCGATATGCCCCAGCCTGCTCTCGCCCGCCTGCTTCAGCTACTCCCGCCACCTGTCTCCGGAGGAGACATAGTGGACTGGGAACGGATCGCCGACGCGGCGCAGCTGGAACTCCCTGCGGACTACCGCGAGTTCGTGGAGTCGTACGGCGGGGGAGAGATCGACGAATACCTGTCCATCAGCACACCTCCCATACCGGGCTCGCCGTACGGAGATCTCCTCGACAGAATCGATCCCGCACTCGCGGACTGCCAGCAGCTGGGCGCTCTCCTTGGAGAGCAGGACTTGCCGCCCCTGTTGCCCTTCGCGGACTCGGCGAGCGGCGATGTCGCCTTCTTCGTGCGAAAGGGCGCAGCCGACACCTGGAGAGTGGCCACCTTTCGGAGGCAGACGCCGTACGGGGTGAACCGCTGGACGGTCTTCGACGGTGGCATGGCGGAGTTCTGCCTGGCCGTCCTGACCGGCGTGGTGGACCCGTTCAGCGAGCTGATCGCGGGATCAGGGCCGCACGTGTTCGTGAGCTGGCGCGACTTGTAACCACCGGGCCGACTCGCGCGATCACCCGACCGTACTGCCGCCCTTAGGTGCCGGTAGGCGACTCACCTCATTGTGTTAGAGGATGTCTCACGTGGTGGTGTCGATATCTCCACCGACAAATCCTTTTTGTCCGGGCCAGAAAGCTGGCGCGGAGCCGCGCTGGCCGCCGTAGGGGAGGGATTTACGGCGCTTGAAAGTAAGGGTGGTGGCGCTGAAAGAGAGGGCGTTGGTGTTGTGGTGGTCGGCAACGAGGAGGCAGACCTTACCGTCGTTGCTTGTGCGGATGGCAGAGCCGCCGGGCACGGTGTAGTAGCGGGTGCCATTGGCGATAGCTGCCGAAGTCGTACCAGCTTGGCGGGTCAGCGCGAGTTCCTGACCACCGGGCAGGTAGAGCGTGGTGGTGGTCGGATCGCGCTTGACGATATGGGTTCCTTCGGCGTCGTAGAGGAACAACGTGACCTTGCCCGAGGTGGTGGAAGTGTTGAGCTTGCCTTCTGCGTTCCAGGTAAGGTCGGGCTTTGCCTTATTCCGTGGACACTCGCGTGTTATGCGACCAGGTCCAGGTTATCGATGCTGACGGTGTGCTGCCGTTCGTAGTCGACCGGGCTTCGGTATCCGAGGGCCGAGTGGCGCCGCCTGCGGTTGTATCAGGCCATCCAGGTGAAGACCGCGATGCGGGCCTGTGCCCGGTTCAGCCAGCGTGAGCCGTAGAGCAGTTCGCGCTTCAACGTGGCGAAGAAGGACTCCGCGAGGACGTTGTCGTAGCTGGAGCCGACCCTACCCATCGAGCGCCGTATGCCGTGCGTCCGGCAGACTCCGGCGAACGCCGCCGACGTGTATTGCGTGCCGCGGTCGGGGTGGAAGACCACGCCGTGCACGTCACCGCCGCGGGCATCGACCGCGGAGCGGACGGCGTCGACGACCAGACCGGCGCGCATGTGCTCGGCCAGCGACCAGCCCACGACCCGCCGCGAGTGCATGTCGATCACCGTGGCCAGGTACATCCATGACCCGCCGACCGGCAGGTACGTGATGTCGCCGCACCAGCGCACGTTGGGCGCCGGCGCGGTGAAGTCGCGCCCCACCAGATCGGGCGCCGGCGGCACGCTCTTGTCCGCGACCGTCGTGCGCACGCTGCGCCGCAGGTGCCGGCCGGCCAGCCCGCGCTCGCGCATCAGCCGGGCGACGCGTTTGTGGTTCACCGCGCCGTGCCGCTCCCGCAGCTCACGGGTGACCCGGGGAACGCCGTAGGCGCCGTTCGACTCCTCGTGGATCTGCTCGATCCGCGCGGCCAGGTCCTCGTCGGCCGCCCTGCGGGCCGCCCGGGCGGCCGCCGCCGCGATCCACCGGTAGAACCCGGACGCGGACACGTCCAGAACCCGGCACAGCCGCTGCACTCCGTACAGGTCACGATGATCGGAGATGAACCGCCAACGGCCGGTCATCGACCCATCTCCTTGGCAAAATACGCAGCTGCCTTGCCCAGGATCTCCCGCTCCAGCTCCAGCTCACGCACCTGCTTGCGCAGCCTGCGCAGTTCCTCGCGCCCCTGCGGGTTCAACGGGTCCTCACCGCCCGCATCCGAAGCCGCCGCGGCCCGCGACCGTGCGACCCACTGACGCAGCGACTCGGGGTTGACGCCCAGCTCGCGTGCCACCGACGAGATGCGCCGCCCGCTGGACTCCACCCGTGCGACCGCGTCCCGCTTGAACTCCCCCGAGTACCTCGCAGTACCCATGAGGACATCCTCTCCACGGACCCGAAGATCCGCTTCTCAGAAGTGTCCACTCTTCGGGGTAAAGCCCAAAGCCGTCGTACCCCGGGCACAGCGCCTGCGCGGGGAGCGTAACCACAGCCGATCCGCCGCTGTCCGGCGTCATGCGGACCTTGTCATCCGAGGGCCGGGCACCGCCGTCGGAAGACGTGATCGGCAGACCGTAGGCGCCGCCGACGATCCCCTCCGGCCCCTCGATCTCCACGGCCACGCCCTCCGGGCCGAGCGGGCTCGACAATTCGAGTACTCGCTCCGTGCCGGGGTCAAGCCCCGGCCGGCGCAGCCGGGGCGGCGCATGCTGCGCCATGCGGGTGGCATCCGCTGCAAGCACCGGTCCGCTGCAGCGACGGTACCGAAGACCTCATGAGCCCCGGCCACCCGGCACAGGGGCCGATGAAGGAGTGAACATGCGCAACCGCACCCTGACCGCCGCATCCGCGGCTGTTCTGGCCGCCCTGTGCGCGGCGCCCGCGCTGGCCGCGTCCGGCGCCGCACCGCAGACGCTGCCCACCAAGCAGCACAAGGCCCTGCACGCGATCGGCCTGACCGGTGACCAGCGTCTGGTCGAGTTCGACGTGCACAAGCCGGCCAGGATCTGGTCGCTGGGCAAGGTCTCGGGGCTGTCCGGCGACACCAAGCTCGTCGGGATCGACTTCCGCGTCCAGAACGAGAAGCTGTACGGCGTCGGCGACAAGGGCGGCGTCTATACCCTGAGCACCGCCAACGGCAAGGCCGTGAAGGTCTCCCAGCTGACCGTCGCGCTGGTCGGCAGCGCGTTCGGCGTGGACTTCAACCCCGCCGCCAACCGGCTCCGGGTCATCTCCGACACCGGACAGAACCTGCGGCACAACATCGACGATGGGGCCGCCCCGCTGACCACCACCGTCGACGGCACCCTGACCAATCCGACGATGCCGCCGTCGACCGCTACGGGGGTCACCGGCGCCGCGTACACCAACAACGACCTGAGCGCCGCCACCGCGACCACCCTGTTCGATCTGGACACGATGACCGACCGGATCTCCCTGCAGTCCCCCGCCAACGCCGGCACTCTGGCACCCACCGGCAGCCTCGGCGTGGACGCCGCCCTGGACGCGGGCTTCGACATCTACTACAACGCCGCCACCGGCATGAACCATGGCTTCGCCGCCATCGGAAGCGGCGGCTCCTACCGTCTGTACGCGGTGGACGTGCTCACGGGCAAGGCCATCGGCAAGGGTGCCTTCCCCGCCAAGTACCAGGTCACCGACCTGGCTCTGCCCATCAACCAGAAGTAGCCCGCCCTCCATGGCCTGGGCCCGCGCCCCAGGGCTGGGGCGCGGGCCCGGGACTGCGTTGTGCCTCCCGGGTGGAGTGTGGTCATGACGCCGGCCCCGTTCCCCTTTCTTCACGGAAGGGGAACGGGGCCGGCGGTCGTTGCCGCTGCGCGAGCGAGCGGTGTTACTTCGGCATGAGGACGGTGTCGACGATGTAGACGTTGGCATTGGCGGTCTTGACGTTGCCGCAGACGACCTTGGAGGTGTCGTTGACGGTGTAGTTCTCGCCGGAGCCCTTGGTGGTGATCATGCCCTTCTGGAGGGTCTCGAAGGAGCCGTTCTCCAGCTGCTTCGGGGTGAGCCTCTCACCGACGACGTGGTAGGTGAGGATCTTGGTGAGGGTGGCCTTGTCGGCGAGGACCTTGTCGAGGTCGGCCTTCGGGATCTTCGCGAAGGCGTCGTTGGTCGGGGCGAACACGGTGATGTTCTCGGCGTTGTTGAGGGTGTCGACGAGTCCGGCCTGCTTCACCGCGGTGACCAGGGTGGAAAGGGCCGGGTTGTTGGAGGCCGCGGTGGCGACCGGGTCCTTGGCCATGCCGTCGAAGGATCCCGCGCCCTCCTTCGGCACGCCCGCGCAGGCCGGGCCGAAGGGCTGGTCGCCGGTCATGGCGTCCTCGGTGGGCGTCGCGCTGGTCTTCGCCTCGTCGCCCGCCGCGCTCGACGGTGCGGCCTTGGTGTCGCTGTCGGAGTCCGAGCACGCGGCCAGGGAAAGGGGCAGCAGGGCTGCTGCGGCGACGGCGATCGCGGTGCGGCGGATCTTCATGCTGTTCATGATCGGTTGCTCCTTGAAAGGGCTTTTCTACGGGGGTGTTGGCGTGGTTGGTTGCGTCGCCCGGGCACGGTTTTCCGGTCGTGCCCGGGTGGTCTAGGTGACGGTGACGAAGACGCTGTGCCAGCCGCTCGCTCCGTCGGGGATGGTCCGGGTGCGCTGTTCGGGCTGGATCTGGCCGGTGCCGTCGGTGGCGCGGACGGTGATGTTGTGTGCGCCGGGTGTGGCGTTCCAGCGGTAGGACCACTGGCGCCAGGTGTCGGTGCCGGCCTGGGCGGCCAGGTCGGCGTCCCGCCACGGCCCGTTGTCGACGCGGACCTCGACGCGGTTGATGCCGCGGTGCTGGGCCCAGGCGACGCCGGCGATGGTGAGGGTGCCGGCGGGCGGTCGTGCGAAGGGCTTGGGGGTGTCGATGCGAGATTGCGTCTTGATCGGCGCCCTGCGGGCCCACTTCCGCTTCACCCAGTACGGGTCGTAGGCGTCGAACGTGGTCAGCTCGATGTCGGTGATCCACTTGCAGGCCGACACGTATCCGTAGAGGCCCGGGACCAGCATCCGTACGGGGAAGCCGTGGTCGAACGGGAGCGGCTCACCGTTCATACCGACCGCGAGCATCGCGTCGCGGCCGTCCATGACGTCCTCGACCGGGGAGCCGAGCGTCATGCCGTCCACCGAGCGGGCCACCAGCTGATCGGCATTCCCTCCCCGCGACGGAGGGATCACACCGGCCTCCTTCAGAAGGTCGGCAAGAGGGACGCCCAGCCAGCGGGCGGAACCGATGTAGGGACCGCCGACCTCGTTCGAGACACACGTCAGGGTGATGTCACGTTCTATAAGGGGGCGTTCCAGGAGCTCGTGGAGGGTGTAGGTGCGGGGTCGGGTGACCCCTTTGCCGTGGATGCGTAGCCGCCAGGTTCCGGCATCGACCTTGGGAACGGTCAGGGCGGTGTCGACGCGGTAGAAGTCGGAGTTGGGAGTGGTGAAGGCGGTGATGCCGGGGACCTTCAGCTGGACGCCGGCCGGGACAGCGGGAGCCGGGGAGGCAGGCTTGGGCAGGACCAGGCTCTCTCGGGAAGCGACGGCGCCCTGGCCTCGCCGGCCGGTGAAGAACCGGCCCAGTGCACCGGACGAGGTCGCCGCGACGGCTGTCACAGCAGCAGCGGTGAGAAAGCCACGCCGGCTCCAGCCGCTGGCGCCGCCCGCGTCGGCTGGGGCAGGGGTCAGTACGGCTCTGGACGCAAGGAGATACAGGACGAGGGCTCCGGCAAGTGCTCCGGCCACGGAGGGAAGTACGTCTCCGATGCCGGTGGAGTCGGGCCGGCTGAGGGCGGCTGCCGCTCCGACGATCCCGAACAGCAGCACGCATGCGGCTCCTGCCCGCCGATGCGACAGGGCGAGGATGCCCAGGGCGAGAGCGATGAGGGCAAGAATCGCGAGGATCCCGAGCTGCAGGAATGCCTTGTCGTTCTCCCCGAAGGTACGGATCGCGAAGTCCTTCACCGCATTCGGCGTGCGGTCGATCACCGCGCCGCCCACGACGGTCACGGGCCCTGCCGCAGGCCGAACCAGTCCGGCCACCAGCTCGGCCACGGTCAGCGCGGTGAACGCGGCCAGGAGCCCGGCCAGAGCGCCAGATGCGGCGCGGACGAGTTTGCTGCGGAAGCTGCTCACACCCGGCATTCGGCAGCCCCCACTTGGCGGATTGGTCCGACCTCCGAATGAGGGAAACTGCTCGCTCTTGTTGCCGTCAGGTCGCGCGGGCAGCGGAGCGACCCGGGGCAGGGGTGTGCGGGGCTCGGCTGGTGCCGGGGCGGAGGCGGTCACCGGGGAGGCGGCTGGGCCACCAGGTGCGTTGGTCGAGTCGGCCGCCCGTCACGCGCCCGGCACGGGGTCCCAACGCCCGGTGGCCGCAAAGGACGAGGGCGGCGGGCAGGAAGGTCAGTGACACGGCGGCGCAGCAGACCATGGCGATCGCGACCGCCGGCCCCAGACCTTGTTCGGCGGGTAGGTCGCTGAACGTGAGCGTCATCATGGCGCAGGCGATGGTCGCGGCGCTGGCCAGGACCGGTGGTGCGGTGCCCCTGCACGCGGCGGCCATCGCCCGTGCGGTGTCCGGTTGTTCGGTGAGTTCTTCGCGATGGCGGGCCGCAGGCAGGAGGGCGTAGTCGGTACTGGCGCCGATGACCAGGACGAACACGATGCCCTGGGTCTGTCCGTCGATCGGCAGCCGGCCAGAGCGGGCCAGGATGTACAGGACAGCGCACGCCGCTGCCGGGGCCAGCAGTGCGCCCGTAATCACCAGCAGCGGCATCAGCACACTGCGGTAGACCAGCAGCAGGATCACCAGGACGCCACCGAGGGCGACGGCCAGCAGGGTGCCGTCGATCTCCGCGAACGCGCCGTCGAGGTCAGTTTGAGCGGCTGCCGGGCCCGCCAGGTGTACGCGCGTTCAGCTGACCGTGTCGGCCGCCTTGTCGATGGCCGCGAGCTGGGCGGGCAGGTCGGTCAGTCGGTCGGTCGGTCGGTCGGTCCAGCGGCGATCACCGCTGTCAACGCCTGGCCGTCCGCGGCGAGGACCGGGACTGCAGCAGGGCCGGCCAGGTGGGCGGTGACCTGGCGGACGGTCTCTTGCTGGCCTGCGGTGATCGGTTCGCCCTGCGTGCGCGGGGTCCAGATCACTGCGAGGGGCAGCGGTTCGCCCTGCCCGGCGGGGTTGAGCAGGCGTGCCGCCCGGGCAGACTCTGCCTCGGCGGCCAGCGGTGCCGTCTGGCCGGCTTCGGCCAGCGGTGCCGTCTGGCCGGCTTCGGCCAGCGGTGCCGTCTGGCCGGCTTGCGCCGCCTCGCCGGGACGGACGGTGTAGGGGCCGGCGGCGACAGCCGGGATCAGCCACCGCAGGAGCACGGCGAGCGACCCTGCCCGATTGAATCTCCACAGCACGACGGACGCCTTCCGATCGTGGCGGCCGATGCCGCCCGGCGGCAGCCCCCGGATGCCGCCGGGATGGATGTGCTCGCTGGATTCGAAGCCAGGTTTGGGCCGGTATAGGGCTTGTGCACGGATATCACCCGGTTAAGGGACTTTGCTGGACAGGCATCTTGACGCAATCCATGGAGTGATTCGTCCCGAATTCTTCATGTGAGGGTCAGATGTGCAGCACGCCGATTCCACGATTGACAAGATCAAAGGAGGTAAGAGGGATGACCGCGGTGCCTGAACGCGCGGAGGCTGATGGCCTCAGTGGCGTGCGTCGGGCGGCCTGTTGGGCGTCTCCGTCGCGGTGAGCACGGGGAGCCCTGAGCCTCACCCCTGCTCCCTCCGCCCGGTCCCCGGGCCCGGGGGCGACCCACTGCCAGGAGTGATCATGAACACCGCTCTCGCGTTCTGCGGGCCTCCTGTCACACTTCACGTCCCGCTTTCGCCAGGTGCCCAGGCTGCCGGGCACGCCCGCCGGACCGCAGCACGCATGCTGACTCTGGAGCCGGCGCTCTGCCCGTGCCCTGTCGCCGAAGACCTCGTGCTCATCGTCTCCGAACTGGTCACCAATGCCGTCACACACGCCAGGGGACCTTACGCACTGACGGTCAGCATGGAAGAGGGACGGATAGGCATTGCGGTCAGCGACGGATCCGCCGACCTGCCCGCCCGCCCAGATGCCGCGGAGGGGATCGCCGAAAGCGGGCATGGCCTGAAGATCGTCCGAGCTCTCGGCGCGGATCTCTTCGTCAGCCCCTCGGACAGCGGCAAGCAGGTCATCGCAGTGCTCACCTGGTAGCCCGCGCGAAGCGCGTGGGTGCTGCGGGTGGCTGTGCCGACAGCCACCCGCAGCAGACCCGCCCGTACCGGACCGGGACACGGTCAACGTGTCCCGCAAGGCCGGTGGGTCACCGGTCCGCGCCACCCCGTCTTGTCGGCGGCGGACCGGGGCTCTTGCCCGCGGCAGTCGGTCAGGCGTTGACGCAGGTGTTGCCGAAGGACGGGTTCAGCAGTCCGATGACGCTGACGGTGTTGCCGCAGGCGTTGACCGGGATGTGGACGGGCACCTGGATGAGGTTGCCCGAGCCGACACCCGGCGAGTACGCGGCCACGCCCTGCGCGCCCGCGTCGGCGGACGCCACCGAGCCTCCGGCCACCACGACCGCGCCGGCGGCCAGGGCCACGGCCAGACCTCGTCGCACACGAACCATGTCTTGCACCTTCCGTGAGGATGGCGGCCGCGCGGAGGTCCCGCGCGGCCGATGAGGAATCTCCCGCGAACGTCTCCGGGAGGCCTCACACGTGGTCTTCGCGACCGTCCTCCTGCCGGTTTGGCGCTGGTGCTCCACTTCCCTCGAACGGGTTACCCGAAGGTGGTGCCGGTGACGAAGAGCCCTCCCATCCGCAGGGCAGTCCGCTACGAAGAACGGGCGACACACGAACAGATTCCCCACAGTGGACCGTCTCCGGGGACGGTCCGGCACCGCACGAGCGACGACACAAGGAGCGGCATGCGATGGACGCCCCGCCCCCCGACGGCCGCCCCAGGCCGTCCCTCCGCCTTCTCCCCACGGGCGGAGCGGAACAGGTGAACCAACCGATCCCGTTCGGCACCGGCCGCCCCTCAGACGCCGACCCGTGCGACCTCACCGGCGTCATGCAGCAGGTCGCCCACGGCGACAAGCAGGCGTTCTCCGCCCTGTACGACGCCCTCGCCCCCCTGGTCTTCGGGATCGTGCTCAAGGTCGTGCGCGACCGGGCGCAGTCGGAGGAGGTCGCCCAGGAGGTCATGATCGATCTGTGGCGCCAGGCCGCCCGCTACCGGCCCGATGCCGGTTCCGTCAGGACGTGGGCGGCGACCATCGCCCACCGCCGGGCCGTGGACCGGGTCCGCTCCGCCCAGGCCGCCATCGACCGCGAGCACGCCCAGGCAGCCCGCGAGCACACCACCGCGTTCGACGAGGTCGCCGAGCAGGTCGAGACCCGGCTGGAGTCCGAGCAGGTCCGCCGCTGCATGCGCGGCCTGACCGAGCTCCAGCGCCAGGCCGTGACCCTGGCCTACTACCAGGGCCTGACCTACCGTGAAGTCGCCGAAACCCTGCGCACGCCTCTTCCCACCATCAAGACACGCATGCGCGACGGGCTCATCCGGCTCCGCGACTGCATGGGGGTGACCACATGAACCACCACGCCACCGACATCCACACCCTCGCCGCCGCCTACGCCCTCGACGCGCTCGACGATGCCGAACGCAGGGACTTCGAACTCCACCTCCGGACGTGTGAGGCATGCCGGCAGGAAGCCGCCGAGTTCGAGGCCACCACGGCACGCCTCGCCGCGGCCGCCTCACAGACACCCCCGGCAGCGGCCAAGGCACAGGTCATGGCCGCCATCGAGGAGGTTCGCCAATTGCCCCCGCGAGTCCCCGCTCCCAGCTCGACGCCCGCCTTCAGCAACATCTTCCGCCGACGCTCGGTGTCCCTGGCACTGGCCGCGAGCGTGGCGGCGGCAGCACTGGGCGGAGTCGCCGTGTGGCAAACGCAGAACAAGCAGGCCGTGGAACAGCAGGCCCGCCAGGCCCAGCAGCAGCTCGACGCGGTCAGCGCCGTCTTGGCGGCCCCGGACGCGCGCACCGTCCACGGCAAGGCCGCCAACGGCGCCCTGACCACCGTCGTCTCCTCCGACCGGCAGAACAAGGCCGTCTTCACCGCCGCCAACCTGCCCGCCCCCGGCGCGGGCAAGACCTACCAACTCTGGCTCGACCACGACGGCACCATGAGCCCGGCCGGACTGATCGACCACGACGGCACCGTCGTACTCACCGGGAACCCCGCCGACGCCGGCGCCGTCGGCCTCACCCTCGAACCCACCGGAGGATCCCCCCAGCCCACCACCACCCCCCTGATGCTGATGGCCCTCCCCACCTGACCGGATACCCGCACCAACACAGGGAGGTCCCTCATGGCCGGCACCCCGAAGGTCGGGGACACCGTTGGCGACTTCCGTCCACCCGGCGGGCACCTGGACGGAGACATTTTCCACCGGCGCAACTTCACTGTGTGAACAGCGCGGTCAGCCCCTCCCCCTAGCCTTCTCCCCGGCGACAACACCCCCGTGTGCACCGCGCAACTGCGCTCGTACTCCGGCGGGCTGGACCAGCTCCAGTCCGCCGGCGCCGCCGTGTGGGGCATCAGCTCCCAAGGAATCGACAGCCACGAACGGTTCGCCCGCAACACGTCCGTGGTGGCTCACCGTCGGCGTCCGCGCGGCGGCGAGTCCTGTGTGCGGCAACCGGCCGTCCAACGGCATGGGTGGTCCGAACATCTGCCGAGAGCCCAGATCCACGGGAGAGGCGACCATCAGATCACGTTGGCCTTGATCGGGTTGCTGGGAGGGCTGATCACCGCGGTGTCGCCCTGCATCCTGCCGGTACTGCCCGTCGTCTTCCTGGCCGGCGGACCGGGCACGAACGCCCCCGCCACGCGCAGGCCCGCACCAGTCGGCAGCCCCGATGCCCCCACCGACGACGCAGCCGCTGGCGAATCGCCGCCCGTCGACCGGCGTCCGCGCAACCGCCGTCCCTACGCCGTCGTCGCCGGGCTCGTCCTGAGCTTCGCCTTCTTCACGCTGCTCGGCGTGACGATCATCTCCGCGCTCGGCCTGCCCCAGGACATCCTGCGCTACGTCGGACCGACCCTGCTCGTCCTGATCGGTCTGGGCCTGATCTTCCCGCCCGTCGAACGGGTCCTGGAGAAGCCGTTCGCGCGCATCCCGCAGCGGCAGGTCGACAAAGAAGGCAGTGCCTTCGTCCTCGGCCTTGGACTCGGTCTCCTGTATGTGCCGTGCGCCGGGCCGGTCCTCGCCGCGATCACCATCGCGGGCGCGCGGTGAGATCAGCACGGACATCGTAGTCCTCACGGTGGCGTTCGCCATCGGCACCGCGATCCCGCTCCTGGTCTTCGCCCTCGCCGGGCGGCCCGTCGCCGAACGGGTCGCCGCCTTCCGCACGCGGGCCCGCAAGCTCCGCGTGATCTCCGGAATCCTCATGATCGCGCTCGCCTTCGCCCTGGCCTTCGACGTCACCGCGGCCCTGCAACGCGCGCTGCCCGACTACACCCGGGCCGCTCAACGCACCGTCGAGGACAGCGGCACAGCCCGGCAGAAGCTCTCGGGGCTGTACGACGACTCCAACAAGGAGCTCTCACGCTGCGAGGACGGCGTCGACGAGCTCCGCTCCTGCGGCCAGGCCCCGCCGCTCGCAGGGATCTCGACCTGGATCAACACCACGGGCGGGAACCCCGTCGACCTGTCCGCCCTCCGGGGCCGCGTCGTCTTGATCGACTTCTGGACCTACTCCTGCATCAACTGCCAGCGCAGCATCCCGCACATCAAGGACTGGAACCGGGCCTACCGCGACGATGGCCTGACCGTCATCGGCGTCCACTCGCCCGAGTTCGCCTTCGAGGAGAGCGCGAAGAACGTCGCGGACCAGACACGGAAGTTCGGCATCACCTACCCGGTCGCCCTCGACAACACGCTCGACACCCGGGACAACTACCGCAACCGGTTCTGGCCCGCCAAGTACCTCATCGACGCTCAGGGAACCGTCCGCCACTTCACCTTCGGCGAGGGCTGCTACGCCCAGACCGAGAGCCTCATCCGAGACCTGCTCCGGCAGGCCGACCCGACGGTCGTCCTCCCACCACCCACCGACCAGTCCGACGACCGGCTGACCGCCGACCGCACCCCCGAGACGTACCTGAGCACCCACCGCATCCGTGGCTGCACCGGAAGCCCCGAACTCACCGAGGACAAGCCGGTCACCTACTCCTACCCGCCCGGCGGCGTCCCTCTGAACAAGCTCTCCCTCGCCGGGACCTGGACCGCGGGCTACGAACACTTCACCGCCGGCAAGGACACCCGCCTCGCCCTGACCCATCACGGCCAGAACGCCAACCTCGTCCTCGCCGGCGAAGGCACGGTGACCGTCCTCGTCGACGGTGAACGCACACGGACGATCGAGGTTCATGGAACGCCGACGCTGTACCGGCTGACCGACCACGGCAAGGCCCGCGAAGTACGTCTCGAACTTCGTCTCACAGCCGGACTCCAGGCATTCGCCTTCACCTACGGCTGACAAGCCCCGCCACGTCACACACCATCGAGGGCTCTCGTGGGCACTGTTCAGTCCGCCCCGGAGTCGACGGAGTGCTGTCGCATCGTCAGGCCGCCTGCGCTCCACCGCCGCTTTGCGGCGCCCCCGGAAACAGGTCCCCATCCGACAGGCCGTCCGCTGCGAAGTACGGGTGAAACGCAGCAGTCTGGCGGCGTGTCGAGTGGCGGGAGTGATGGTGGTCGAACAGCGGAAGGCGGCGGTCGTGGGCGCCGGCGTGGCGGGCCTGACGGCCGCCTACGTCCTGGCGTCCTCGTACGAGGTGACCCTGTACGAGGCGGACGGTCGGCTCGGCGGTCACGCCCACACTCGCGAGCTTCCCGGCCCCGGCGGGCAGTCAATCGCCGTGGACTCGGGGTTCATCGTCCACAACGAGCGCACCTACCCCACCCTGCTCAGGTTGTTCCGGGAGCTGGAGATCGGCACGCAGGACGCCGAGATGAGCATGTCGGTCCGGTGTGACGGGTGCGGGCTGGAGTACGCGGGCGCCCGGGGCGCGGCAGGATTGTTCGCATCCCGCTCCGCCCTGCGGTCCCGGTACCTCCGGCTCCTCGCAGAAGTGCCCCTCTTCCACCGTGGCGCCCGGCGGCTGTTGGCCCGCGGAGCGCATGCGGGCGTCACCTTCGGGGACTTCCTGCGCGAGGGCGGGTTCTCCTCCTACTTCGTCGGCCACTTCGCTCTGCCGCTCGTCGCCGCCGTGTGGTCCTGCCCGGCCCGCACCGCGCTGTCGTACCCGGCCTCGTACCTGTTCGCTTTCCTGCACCACCACGGTCTGCTGTCGGTCACCGGCTCCCCGCAGTGGAAGACCGTCACCGGCGGCTCGACCGCCTATGTCACCGCCGCCGCCAAACACATCCAGCGCGTCCGCGTCACCAGCCGGGTAGACGCAGTCCAGCGCACGGGCCGGGGCGCGCTGATCACGACCAGTGACGGCTCTGCGGAGGCGTACGACGCCGTCGTCATCGCCACGCACCCCGATCAGGCGTTGCGCATGCTCGCGGACCCCACCGCGGACGAGACCCAGCTCCTGGGCGCCTTCACGTACTCGCACAACCCCACCGTGCTGCACACCGACACCTCCTTCCTGCCCCGCTCCCCCAGGGCACGCGCAAGCTGGAACTACCGCATGACCGGCTGCGAGCCCTCCACCGCGCCCGTACAGGTCAGTTACGACATGGAGCGTCTCCAGCGTCTGCCCGCCGGATCCGGCTACGTCGTCACGCTGGGCGGTGACGACGGCATCGGCCCTGACCGGGTGGTGGAGCGGATGGTCTACGAGCACCCCGTCTACACGCCCACGTCGGTCGCGGCGCAGAAGGGACTGCCCCGCCTCAACACCGGTGTGACCGCGTACGCCGGGGCCTGGCACGGCTGGGGTTTCCACGAGGACGGCTGCCGCTCGGGCGTCGAGGCGGCCCGGTCCCTGGGGGTGTACTGGTGACCCGCGCCCGAGGAGACGTCATCTCCCGAGGCCTCCTGGGCACGGAGCCCGTCGCGGCGGTGTACGACTGCGTGATCACGCACGTTCGCCGCACGCCCCTGCGCCACGCGTTGCGGCACCGCACCTACCTGTGGTGTGTGGACCTCGACCGGCTCCCTGTGCTGCCCAGGCCGCTGCGTCCCCTCGCCCGTTTCGACGCCCGCGACCACTTCGCTGGAACCGTCGGGTCCATCCGTGCCGGACTCGACGGCTTCCTCGCCGGCCACGGCATCGACCTGGAAGGCGGGCGGGTGGTGATGCTGGCGCACGCCAGGGTGTTCGGGTTCGTCTTCAACCCGCTCAGCGTGTTCTGGTGCCACAACTCCTCCGGAGCCCTGGTGTGCGTCGTCGCGGAGGTCCACAACACGTACGGGCAGCGCCACTGCTACCTGCTGCGGACGGACGAGGCCGACGAGGCGGAGGTGGACAAGTCGTTCCACGTCTCGCCGTTCTTCGCGGTCGAAGGCCGCTACCGGATGCAGCTGCCGCTGCCCGGCGAACTCCTGCACCTGACCGTCCACCTGGAGAACGAAAACGGCAGAGCGTTCACCGCGGTCGTCCGGGGTCGTCGTCGACCCGCCACCACCCCCGCCCTGCTGTCGGCGGCCGTGCGCAGGCCCTGGTCCACCGCCACGGTCTGGGCCGACATCCGCCGCCACGGTATCCACCTGCTGCTACGCGGTCTGCCCGTGCACCCCCGTCCCCGTTCCACACCGCAGAAAGGCATGCTGCCGTGAGCCGTCCCGCCCTCATCTCCCAGGGCCGCTCCCGAACCGCCGGTCAGGCAGTCGGGATCCCCCCGCAGACGGCGGGCATGAGTCCCGCGGTTGCCGCGCCCGCCGTTCGCCGCGCGGACGTCGACGCCGGACGCTGGCCGGACGTGGCCCGGCTGCCGTCGGCCGCACCCGCCCGCACCGCCATCGCCAGGCACTTCGTGAGCCGGTCCCTGGGCCGACTGGCCCTGACCGGACCCGCAACCGGCGCCCGCCCGTCAGGCGCCGGCCCACGGCTGACGCTCCACGACCCGGACGCCTTCCACAGGCGCATCGGCCGCCACGGGCTGATCGGCTTCGGCGAGTCCTACATGGCCGGCGAATGGGACAGCGACGACCTGGCCGGCGTCCTGACCGCCCTCGCGCGGCACGTCGACGACCTGGTCCCCGCCCCGCTGCGCCGGCTCCGCGGCCTGTGGGTGTCCACGCGTCCCCTCACCGACCGGAACACCCGTGCCGGTGCACGCGACAACGTCCAGCGCCACTACGACCTGTCCAACGATCTGTTCTCCGCGTTCCTCGACCCCACCCTCACCTACTCCTCCGCCGTCTTCACCTCGTTCCCCGCCCTCTCCGAGTCCCTCGCCTCCGCTCAGCACCGCAAGATCGACCGGCTCCTGGACCTCGCCGGCGTCGGCGAGGGCACCCGGCTGCTGGAGATCGGCACCGGCTGGGGCGAACTCGCCCTGCGGGCCGCCGCCCGCGGAGCCCGGGTCACCACCCTGACCCTCTCCGCCGAACAGGCTGCCCTGGCCCGCGAGCGGATCACGGCAGCCGGACTCGGTGACCGGGTCGACGTCCAGCTGCGCGACTACCGCGACATCGAGGGCCGCCACGACGCCGTGATCAGCGTCGAGATGATCGAAGCGGTCGGCGCCGAGTACTGGCCCTCCTACTTCACAGCCCTACGACGCGCACTCGCCCCCGGGGGCCGGATCGCCCTGCAGGCCATCACCATGGGCCACCAGCAGATGCTCCACACCGCCGCCACCCACACCTTCATCAGCAAGTACGTCTTCCCCGGCGGTCTGATCCCCTCCCGAGAAGCCATCGCCGAGCACTCCGCCGCCGCCGGACTGACCACCACCGCCGACAACGGCTACGGCGACCACTACGCCGAGACCCTGCGCCTGTGGCGGGAACGGTTCGTCGCCAACCGAACTGCCGTCACCGGCCTCGGCTTCGACCCGGTCTTCCAGCGCATGTGGGAGTTCTACCTCGCCTACTCGGAAGCCGGATTCCGCTCCCGCTACCTCGACGTCCGCCAGCTCCTCCTCACCGAAGGGACGCACCGATGAGGCCCGCCGCCGACCGACTCGCCCAACTCCTGGGTCACTTCCTCCCGGGGCCGCTCCCGGTACGCCTACGGGCCTGGGACGGCAGCCAGGCAGGCCCGCCGGACGCCCCCCTGGTCGTGCTCCGCTCGCCCGACGCCCTGCGCCGCCTGGTGTGGCAGCCGGGCGAGCTCGGCCTCGCCGAGGCCTACGTCACCGGCGACCTGGACATCGAGGGCGACCTCGCCGACGCCCTCTCCAGGGCCGGACGAAACGTCCGTGACCGGCCCTCGGCACGTCCCGGACCGGCGACCATGGCCGCGGCCACCGCCCTCGCGGTACGCCTCGGGGCCGTCGGTCCACCCCCGAAGCGCCCCGACGGGCGGGCACGGCTGACCGGTGGTCTGCACAGCGTCTCGCGGGACCGTGCGGGGATCAGCCACCACTACGACCTCTCCAACGACTTCTACTCCCTCCTCCTCGACGAGTCGATGGCGTACTCCTGCGCCTACTGGGCCCGTCCCGACGACCCGACCTACACCCTGGCCGACGCGCAGCGCGACAAGCTCGACCTGATCTGCCGCAAACTCGGCCTGGGTCCCGGGGACCGGCTGCTCGACGTCGGCTGCGGCTGGGGTTCCCTCACCGTCCACGCGGCACGCGAACACAAGGCTCGCGTCACCGCGGTCACCCTGTCCCGCGCCCAGCACGAGTTCGTCACCGCGCGGGCCGTCCGCGAGGGAGTGGCCGACCTCGTGGACGTCCAGCTGCGGCACTGGCGCGACATCGACGGCGGCGGCTACGACGCCGCGGCCGCCGTCGAGATGGGCGAGCACGTCGGCGACGCCGAATACCCCGCCTTCGCCACCAAACTCCACGACGCGCTGCGCCCCGAAGGCCGCCTCCTGATCCAGCAGATGTCCCGCGGCGCCCACGCGCCCGGCGGAGGCGCCTTCATCGAGACGTACATCGCCCCCGACATGCACATGCGCCCCGTCGGCCGGACCGTGGACCTGCTGGAGGCCGCCGGCCTGGAGGCCCGCTCCACCGAATCGCTCCGCGAGCACTACACGACCACCATCGACGCCTGGCGCTCCACCCTCGAACAGCGCTGGAGCGACATCGAGGACCTCGTCGGAACGACCACCGCCCGGGTCTGGCGCCTGTACCTCGCCGGTGCCTCGCTCGCCTTCTCCGAACGCCGCATGGGCGTCGACCAGATCCTCGCCGTCCGCCCCACCCGGGAAGGAGCTTCGGCGATGCCGGCCACCCCCGCCAACTGGTACTCCCCGGTGTGAACGGCACCGACGGGGGCGCCCTCGCCCTCGATCTCGGCGTGTCCGCCGCGACGGCGGTGGCGGTGCTCCTCACCACCTTCGGCGTCGCCGTACACCGCGGGCTGCACCGCGTCGTCGACATCGCCTGGGTCCTTGCCTTCAGCGCCGTCGCGGCGGTCACCTGGCTGCTCTCCGTCGGCCACGGCCACGACGGCCGCCGCCTGGTCGTCGCCGCGGCGACCGTCGTCTGGGGCTTCGGCTGTCGGCTCACATCGCACGGCGCTCCCGCGACCACGGCGAGGATCCCCGCTACACCGCTCTCCTCGAAAAGGCTCCCGGCAACCGGGCCCTCTACGCGCTGCGCACCGTTGACCCTGCTGCTCACCGTCGGCAGCGGCAAACGCCTCCTGGAGAAACACATGGCCGACCGTCCCGGGTATACCACGTACGCCGCACGTACCAGCGGCTTCCTCCCCAGACCGCCCCGGCGGAACGCTCCACGGGCTGGGAGGTAGCCAGTGCCGAGTCGGCAGCGAACGCGCATCGAGTGCCACGACCGGCTCTGCTGCCCCTCTTCACCCCAACGCCGTCCTCCCAGGCGAAGGCGGCGGTCCTCGTCCTGCACGGCGGCCGGGCGGACGGCTTGGGGCCACTCCCCCTGGCGAACCTGCCCGCGTGGCGGATGCGGCCCTTCGCCACCGCTATCGCGCGCACCACAACGCACGAGGGAGTCCTCGTCACCCACGTCCGCTACCAGTACCGCGGCTGGAACGGCCATCACGCTCACCCGGTCACCGACACACGCCGGGCCCAGGACGAACTGCGGGCGCTCACCGGATCCGTACGTCTGGAGGGTGAGGAGAGGCCTACACTCCGTGCGCGGCGCGTCATGCGGCAGTGGGAACGCATGACCCCGGAATGGTGGAGGAACCAGCCTGGAGGACCCAGCGAACGGCCCTGTCGCCCAGCGCACACCCGGGGCCACAAAGGCGTGAACACCGAGGCGCCCGCCGGGGCAGCTGCGCCATCATCGGGCCCAACGCATTCAAGTGCACGCGACGTCATGGCCCGGCCGTCCGGACCTTCCTCGTACCGGGTCGAGGTGTGCTCGGTTCGCTCGTGTCTCAGGTGCTGATGGAGATGATGCCGAGGGGTTCGGTGGTGGGTTGGGCGGAGCCGCCGGCGGGTTCGACGGTGATGCCGACGGCGACCGCGTTGCCCAGAGGGCCTTCGAGGATACGTGTCGCCCGGTCGCCGGTGTCGTCCAGAAGGCCCGCGGGGCGCAGGTCGCCGGCCTTGTCGGCGTACCAGAGCTCGTACGCCTTGCCGCTCGGCAGCGTCGGGAGGTCGCGGGCGGTGAACGCGGCCCGGGCCTGCTCGCGGGAGACGACGACGGCCGCCTTGGCTCCGTCGGAGAGTCCACCGGCGTGCACGGTGGCGTCAGGGGCGGTGAGGATGTCCGCGAAGGTTCCGCCCGCGGTGCGGGCCTGCTCCTGGGCCTGTGCCGCCCGGGCTCGTGCCTCCTCGGCGTCCGTGTGCTCCAGGGCGGCGAGGGCACCGAGCACGGCCGCCGCCACGATGCTCGCGGCGAGCGCAAGACGCAAGCCGGTGCCGCCGCGGGAGCCGCCACGGGGTCGGGCGGCGTGACGGAGCCGGTCCTGCGGAGTATGGGAGACCTGCTCCATGACGCGCGCACGCAGCCCCTCGGGTACCGGGGCGGCCTCGGCGGAGGCGAGCCGGGCGGCGGTCTGCTTGAACTCGGCGACGTCCTGGCGGCAGGTCTCGCAGCCGGCGAGATGATTCTCGAAGGCGGCTTCCTCCGCGGGGGGCAGAGCGTGCAGAACGTATGCCGCGGCGCCGAGGTGTGGATCTTCTGGTGTTGTCATGATCCGGCCTCCAGGCAGGCGCGCAGCTGTTCGAGGCCCTTGCGCATGCGGGACTTCACCGTTCCCTCGGGGGTGGACAGGGAGCGTGCCACCTCCAGGTAGGTCATGCCCTGGTAGTAGGCGAGCACCAGCGGCACGCGCTGGAGGCGTTCCAGGGCCGCCAGGCAGTGGTGGACGCGGCGCCGTTCGTCGTCGCTCTCGACGGTCTCGGCGACCTGGTCGAAGTCCCGGTCGGGCGACAGCATCCCGGCGCGCACTTCGCGGTCCTTGCTCGCCTGGACGGTGCGCACCCGGTCCACGGCGCGCCGATGGGTGAGGGTGAGGACCCATGCCTTCGCCGTTCCGAGGTCGGGCCGGAAGCGGTCCGCTGTCCGCCACACCTCGATCATGACGTCCTGTGTGACTTCTTCTGCCTGGCTGGCGTCCCGCAGGATCCGGCAGGCGAGCCCCATCACCGGTTGGGCCAGTGCGTCGTAGACGTGGGCGAAGGCCTCTCGGTCGCCGTCGGCCGCCCGGAGCAGGAGCGTGTCGAGGGGGGCGTTCGGTTCGGACGGGTGAGGCAATGGTCGTCCCCCGTCATCGTGCCTCTGGTGGTCGGTCGCCCGGGTGTGCGACGGAGTCGCCCTGCTCAGGCGGCGCGACTCGTCCGACTCTGCCGTCTTCGGCGGGGTCGTGCAGCGTGGCCGCTCCGGCCGGGTGAGTCCGGGTTCGGGGCCGGAGGCCATCAGGATGGCCTCCGGTCGTCGTGTGCCACCGTGTGGGCCCGCAGTGCGACGTGGACGGTCTTGCCGCCTATACGGGGGACCACCCTGAGGGAATCTCCCAGGTGGCGCATGATCTCCAGGCCGAATCCGCCGCGCTGGTCGCCACTCGCGGGCCGGTGGACGTCGGGCATGTCCTCGCTGTGGTCGCTGACCGCGATGTCCAAGGACCCGCCGTGCTCGGCCAGGGTCAGGAGGCACGGGCCGCGGGTGTGACGGACGGCGTTGGTGACGAGCTCGGACACGATCAGGACGGCGTCTGCCGTCCGGGTGCACTCGGTCGCTTCCAGCCATCCGGCCGCGATGCGGCGGGCGACAGCCGGGCTTCGCAGCCCCCAGGGAAGAGCCACGACAAGGCACGTCGCGCTGGGCGTCAAGGGTGGTGCGGTGATGGTCATGACCGCTCCCTGGAGGCGAGGGGTTCCTGTGTCAGGGATTCGTAGCCGCTCCGAGCACGGATGACGGATCGGTCATGGGGGCACTCCGCACCAGAACCCATTCGTCCCGACCTCGGCAGCGTCCCCGTGCCGAGGCTTCGCCCGCCCGGCCCACCACCGTTCTCCCACTCGCCGGCCTCGGCCCTTCCCCGGCCCTGATCCTCAGTCCGGCCCCGCGGGGGATTCTTCCGCCCCGCGCCTGTTCGACCCCGATGAAGATGTTTTCCGGCGCTTCTTCATCTGCCGGCGGGGCAGCTCCGAATCCCTCATGACCCCGCACGGCGAAGCATCCGTTCGAACCACACGGCATCTGCTCGGCGTGCTCCGGCAGTCGATCAATCGAGGGAGGTGCGTCCGATGACCGCGTCCATGCGCGCCCGTCGTCTGGTGGCAAGTGCCGCGGCGGCGGGACTGCTGGCCGGCGGCGCCGCGCTCGGCATGTCCGGCACGGCCACCGCGGCACCCGCGCCCACATCCGTCTCGACCGTCGTGGCCGGTGACCGTCACGACCACCACGACCGTCACGACCGGTGCGAGTGGAAGAAGGGCCACTGGGAGAAGAAGTGGGTGAAGGGCCACTGGGAGAAGAAGCGGGTCCACCACAAGACGTGGCACCCGGGCCATCACGACAAGCACGGTGACTGGCACCGGGGCTACTGGAGCCACGAGCACTCGTACAAGTGGGTCTACGTCCCCGCCCACTGGGATCACTACTGGGTGAAGGGCCACTGGGACTGCCACCACCGGTGAACGGCGGACCCCGAACTCCTACGACTGAGGACCAGGCCCCAGAGCCCGGTCCTCAGTCTCGTCCACATCGAGGTCCGGGCCGGTGAGCGCCTCCCAAGGTCGTCGACAGCTGCTGTCGTGTGACGTCGATAAAGCCACCTGGCTTCGACCGGGCCTCCCCGCCGGGATGACGATGGTCGATCCGCTCCACGGCTGAATCCACGGCGGACGCGGCCGGGACGGTAGGCGTGGCGTCGGGATGTGGACGGGTTGTCGGGTGATGATGGCGCAGTGCGACTTGATCACGTGTCCTACGCAGTGGCCCGCGGCAACTTCGTCTCGACCGTCCAGTGGATCGGATCGGCCCTCGGCGCCGGGTTCGTCGACGGGGGCGTGCACCCGCGGTTCGGCACCCGTAATTTCATTCTCCCGCTGAGCGGCGGCACCTACGTCGAGGTCGTCACCACACTCGACCACCCCGCCGCCGACCGCGCACCCTTCGGCCAGGCGGTCGCGCGCCGCGCCGCCGAGGGCGGCGGCTGGCTCGGTTGGGTGGTCTCCGTCGACGACATCGCCCCGGTCGAGGCCCGCCTCGGCCGCACCTCGGCCGAGGGCCACCGTGTCCGCCCCGACGGGTTCGACCTGAGATGGAAGCAGATCGGCCTCCTGGAACTGCTGGATGACCCGCAACTTCCCTACTTCCTGCAGTGGTTGGTCCCCATCGAGGAGCGCCCGAGCGCCGACCCGCGCACCTCCACCACCATCCACGGGGTCTCCATCGCAGGCGACGCCGCCTCCATCGCCGAATTCCTCGGCGAACCGGCGGACCACCCCCTCGACCAGATCGACGTCACCTGGGCCGAGGATGAGGAACCGGGCCTGGTCTCGGTCGAGTTCGCCACCGCCCACGGCCCGGTCACGATCTGACCAGGGCCGACTGCCCCGCGGGAGCAGCCGGCTGAGGTTTCCTGGCTAACACTCCAGCAGGACTTTGGTGTCTGACCTGGGGCGATGCAGGGCGGCTGGAGTACTAGGGACGCCATTCCTCTCGGTAATCCGGATGCTCCTCATAGGACTGCGCGAGCGCGCGGAGCGCATAGGTGAGCCCGGCGAAGCGCGGGTCTTGGGGGTCCATGGCCTCGCAGTCCTGCGCAAGCATGTCGATCAGGTCGAGCATCGGCAGGTGACTGCCGAGGATGGCCTCGCCGCCGAAGCGACAGGCCACTTCGGCGTAGGCGTGGTTGCCTTCCTCGTACCGGGCGTGCATGAACTTGAGAAGGTCGCCCATGGGACGATCTTCGCGTGCTGATGCCAGAGCTGGAAGGCCCCGTTTTACCTGTCGGCGCATGCCAATGTCATCACAGGCGTCGTCCGCTCAGCCGGTCAGCCGGTCACGCTTTGACTGCAGGTCCTCAGGGCTGTTCGGTCCTGCGGTGATCGCAGCGCCGAGGTACGCAGCCGACCGAAGCGACGGCGATGTGATCACTCGGTTCCTTGTGGAGTGTTCAGGGATCGGGCGAAGTCGGCGAGCGTGTGGAAGTCGCCCTCTCGAAGTCCCACCCGGGGGTTGACGTGGTGGAGGAGCGCGGACCCTCGATGGTGGGCGGTCACGTACGCCTGATCCAACTCGCTCTGCTCGTCATCCACCCAGGCGAAAGGACGGCCGCTGGCGTAGTGCACCAGAGGAGCGGTCTTCCAGTGGACTCCGTCCGGTCGCTCTTGGAGCAGGACGTCGCCGAAGTCGACGAAGGGAAGTTCCGGGAGGCCGAGCACCGGCGCGATCCATCGGTTGGCGTCATCCATCCATGTGGTGGCCCAGCACAGCTCGAAGCCAAGGCGGAGGAGGAATCGTGCGTGCTCCGGGTTGAGCCAGACCCGCAGTTGGCGCCGACGGGACAGGAACCCCCGGTCATTCTCATGGGCCCCGCTCTCCAAGGGCACTCTGAGTGTGGTGTACCCGTCCGGGCGCCTCTCCGGCTTGGCCGCGTAGGGGTTGAGGGGCCCATCCACGTCGAGGAACAGCAGTGGTCGGTTCATGGCTCCCCCGGTTTCACTCACTGGCGACTGCTCCGAGAAGCGTAGCTGTGGAGATCGCCTCGACGCTGAGCCGTTGAGGCGTTGAGGCGTTGAGGCGTTGAGGCAGGCCTGCCGTGGTCCCGATGGCGCGTGCAAGCGCGCAGTGCCGTGCGTTCTGGTCCATGGACGATGAGCCTCGACGTACGACCAGGGATGCCTCTTACCCCGCGACACCGCCTGAATGACGTTCGCGCACATTTGTCGCCAAGACTTCACCTCAGCCCTCCGCATTTCTCAACCTCCCAAGAGATCTGGGCCGTTGTGCGTTCAAGGGCTGAACGTGCGACGTCTTGACGCGTCTGGTTCATACCTTTACTTTCATCGCTCAGAAAGTCGGAAGGTGTTCATATCCATGAACGCGATCCTGGCCCAGTACTCCTCCGGCGCTCCGTCTCTCCGACGAGCCGCCCCCACCCGAGAGGATTCCCATGCAACGAACACGTCTGCCCGTCACCCTGGCGACCCTCGCCCTCGCCGCCGGCGGTCTCGCTGCGGTGACTGCCCCTGCTGAGGCCGCTGTCGGCCGGATCACCGGAATCGGTGGCAAGTGCGTCGACGTGGCGGGGGCGAACCCGGCCAACGGGACGGCCGTTCAGATCTACGACTGCAACGACACTGCCGCCCAGAGCTGGGATGTGGGCAGCGACGGGAGCATCAAGGCGCTCGGCAAGTGCCTGGACGTGACGTCGGGTGGAACGGCCAGTGGTACGGCTGTGCAGTTGTGGGAGTGCAATGGTTCCGCGGCGCAGCGGTGGACGGTGACGGCGGCGCGCGACATCGTCAATCCGCAGGCGGACAAGTGTCTGGATGCGACGGGCAACAGCTCGGTCAACGGGACCCGGTTGCAGATATGGACGTGTACCGGCGGGGCGAACCAGAAGTGGACGGCGCCGGCGGCCGGTGGGCCGGGGCCGGCGCCCGGGGGTTCCATGGCTGTCGCTCCGTATCTCTACAACGGATGGGGCAGCCCGCCGAGCCCGACGACGGTGATGAACGCGACCGGGGTCAAGTGGTTCACGCTCGCGTTCGTCCTCAGCAACGGGTACTGCAACCCGCAGTGGGACGGCAGCCGTCCCTTGGTCGGCGGCGTCGACCAGCAGACGGTCAACACGGTCCGGGCGGCCGGCGGAGATGTGATTCCTTCGTTCGGTGGATGGAGTGGGAACAAGCTGGAGAGTTCGTGCTCCAGCGCCGGTGAGCTTGCGGCCGCGTACCAGAAGGTCATCAACGCGTACGGCCTGAAGGCGATCGACATCGACATCGAGGCCGCGGCGTACGACAGCCCCACCGTCCAGCAGCGCACGGTGGACGCCCTGAAGACCGTGAAGGCCGCGAACCCCGGGCTGAAGGTGTACGTCACGTTCGGCACCGGTCAGAACGGCCCCGACACCGGTCTCATCAACCGCGCCGCCGCGGCGGGTCTCACGGTCGACAGCTGGACCATCATGCCGTTCAACTTCGGCGGCAACGGACAGAACATGGGGAACCTCACCGTCCGTGCGGCGGAGGGGCTCAAGACCGCCGTGAAGAACGCGTACGGCTACAGCGACGACCAGGCCTACCGCCACACCGGCATCTCCTCGATGAACGGCGTCACCGACGTGGGCGAGACCATCACCCAGGCCGATTTCCGCACCATCCTCGCGTACGCGCAGCAGCGCCACCTCGCCCGTCTGACCTTCTGGTCCGTCAACCGCGACCGTCCGTGCTCGGGCGGCGGCGCCGACACCTGCTCCGGGGTCGGGCAGCAGGCGTGGGAGTTCACCCGGATCCTCGCGGCGTACAACGGCTGATTCGCGCCGCCGGCCTCGCCTTACCTGCTCGCGCACCCGCGCCCGTAGCCGTAGCCCCCGCCCGTATCCGTACCCGCGCCCGTGCCCGTAGCCGTAGCCCCCCGTATCCGTATCCGTACCCGCGCCCGTCCCCGTAGTCGTCAAGGAGCCCGCATGTCCGCCCCGCCCACCATCCACCCGGGGAGCGCCGTGCCTCCCCGCCCCGTCCGCGCCCGTTCGCGCCCCCGCCGCCTGGGAGCGGCCCTCGTCGCGGGCGCCGCGCTGTCGTCGGCCTTCGTCGCCCTCTCCCCCACGTCCTCCGCGGCGCCCTCGGCGGACATACCCACCGGCACGGTGACCGTCGTCAACGCCGGCAGCGGGAAGTGCCTCGATGCCCGTGCCGCGGCGACGGCCAACGGCACCGTCGTCCAGCAGTACGCGTGCAACGGCACCACCGCGCAGCAGTGGAGTGTGGCGCCGACGTCGGACGGGCACGTCCGGATCGGCAGCCGGAACGACACGGCGCAGGTCGTGGACGTCAGCGACGTGTCGACCGCCGACAACGCCGCCGTACACCTGTGGACGTACGGCGGTGGGCTGAACCAGCAGTGGCGGGCCGTCGACGAGGGGGACGGGACGTTCCGCCTGGTCAACCGCAACAGCGGCAAGTGCCTCGACGTGCCCGCCGCGTCCACCGCCGACAGCGTGCAGCTCGTCCAGTACGCCTGCAACGGGACGGGCGCGCAGCGCTTCCGGATCGCGCCGGTCGGCACCGCGCCGGGCGAGGTCGACCTGGGGCCGAACGTCGTCGTCCTCGACCCGTCGATGCCCTCGTCGACCGTCCAGAGCCGACTGAACACCATCTTCCAGCGGCAGGAGACGAACCAGTTCGGCACGGAGCGGTACGCCGTCCTCTTCAAGCCGGGCACGTACAACAACGATGTCAACGTCGGCTTCTACACGCAGGTCGTAGGCCTCGGCGCGTCGCCCGACTCCGTGACGATCAACGGCGCCGTGCACGTGGAGGCAGACTGGTTCCCGCCGCAGAACGCGACGCAGAACTTCTGGCGGGGCGCCGAGAACCTCTCCGTCACCCCCACCGGCGGCACCGACCGCTGGGCGGTCTCGCAGGCCTCGGCGTACCGGCGGATGCATGTGCGCGGCAACCTGGAGCTGAGCGAAGGCGGTTGGTCGAGCGGCGGGTTCATGGCCGACTCGAAGATCGACGGCCAGGTGCGGTCCGGCACCCAGCAGCAGTGGCTGACCCGGAACTCGCAGCTCGGCTCCTGGACGGGGTCGAACTGGAACATGGTCTTCGTCGGCAGCCAGGGCGTCCCCGGTACGAGCTTCCCGAACCCGCCGTACACGACGGTGGACCGCTCCCCGGTCGTGCGTGAGAAGCCGTACCTGACCGTGGACGCCGCCGGCGCGTACAAGGTCGTCGTGCCCGCCCCGCGTACCGACTCGACCGGCGCGAGCTGGACGGCCGGCGGCACTCCCGCCGGGACGCAGCTCGGCATCGACCGGTTCTTCGTCGTGAAGCCGGGCGCGACGGCGGCCCAGATCAACGCCGCCCTGGCCGCGGGCAAGGACCTGCTCGTCACGCCGGGCGTGTACCACCTCGACCAGACCCTGCGGGTGACCCGCCCGGACACCGTGGTCCTCGGTCTCGGCCTCGCGACCTTCGTCCCCGACAACGGCATCACGGCGATGACCGTCGCCGACGTCGACGGCGTGAAGATCGCGGGCGTCCTCTTCGACGCCGGTACGGTCAACTCGCCGACTCTGCTGGAACTCGGCCCCGCCGGATCGTCCGCCTCCCACGCGGCGAACCCGACGTCGCTCCACGACGTGTACTTCCGCGTCGGCGGCGCGGGCGTGGGCAAGGCCACCACCAGCCTGGTCGTCAACAGCGACCACGTCATCGGCGACCACCTCTGGGTCTGGCGCGCCGACCACGGTTCCGGGGTGGGCTGGACCGTGAACACCGCCGACACGGGCCTGATCGTCAACGGCGACGACGTCACCATGTACGGCCTGTTCGTCGAGCACTACCAGAAGCACCAGACGGTCTGGAACGGCAACCGGGGACGCACGTACTTCTACCAGAACGAGATGCCGTACGACCCGCCCAACCAGGCGGCCTGGATGAACGGCACCACCCAGGGCTACGCCGCCTACAAGGTCGCCGACTCGGTGACGAACCACCAGGCGTACGGCCTCGGCAGCTACTGCTACTTCAACGTCAATCCCGGTGTCACCGCCGAGCATGCCATCGAGGCGCCCAACCGCCCCGACGTCCGCTTCCGGAACATGGTCACCGTCTCGCTCGGCGGCACCGGCACGATCCGCCACGTCGTCAACGACCGCGGCGGCCCGTCCAACTCCTCCACCAACGTCGCGAACCTGGTGAGCTACCCGTGAACCGACACCTGCCCAGGCTCCTTGCCCGGCCGAGGCCCCGACCGATGCCCAGTCCCATACCTCGGCCCATGCCCCGGCTGATGCCCCGGTCCATACCCCGGCTCATGCCCAGGCTCGCGCCTCGGCTTCTCGCTCTGATAGCCCTGGTCCTCGGACTCGGAGCCGTCGTGCCCGCCCGAGCGGCGCCGGCCGCGCCGGACTTCCGCGTGATCGCGTTCTACAACGGCACGTGGGACGCGGCCCACATCGACTTCGTGAAGGAGGCGAACGACTGGTTCCCCAGGACCGCCGCGGCCCAGAACTTCTCGTACACGGCGACCACCGACTGGAACCTCCTCGCCAACGGCGGCGTGGACGCCTACGACGTCGTCCTCTTCCTCGACGACGCCCCTCAGAGCGCCGCCCAGCGCGCCGGGTTCGAACGCTACATGCGGGCCGGCGGAGGATGGCTCGGCTTCCACGTCTCGGCCTTCACCACGAACGCCTCCGGCTGGGGCTGGTACTACAACCAGTTCCTGGGCAGCGGGAACTTCCGCTCCAACACCTGGGGGCCGACCACCGCCGTCGTCCGCACGGAGAACGGCTCCCACCCGGCCGCCGCCGGACTTCCCGCGACGTGGACCTCGGCCGTCAGCGAGTGGTACAGCTGGTCGAACAACCTGCGGTCCAACCCGTCGATCAAGGTGCTCGCCTCGGTCGACCCCTCCAGCTTCCCGCTGGGCACCGACCCCGACCAGTCCTGGTACAGCGGTGACTACCCGCTCGTCTGGACCAACACCCAGTACCGCATGCTGTACGCCAACTTCGGCCACAACGCCATGAACTACTCGACGAACACGCGGCTCTCCTCGACGTTCGCGAGCCCCACCCAGAACCGTCTCCTCCTCGACGGCCTCCGGTGGCTCGCCGGCGTCGGCACCACCCCGCCCGGCCCGTTCCCCGGGGACTCCTGGTACACCCTCGCCGCCGAGTCCGACGGCCTGTGCGTCGACGCCCGAGCGGCGGGCACGGCCAACGGCACCGCCGTCCAGCAGTACACCTGCAACGGCACCCAGGCCCAGCAGTTCCGCTTCACCCCCACCACCGACGGCTACAGCCGCATCGGCGTACGCAACGCCCCGCAGCAGGTCCTCGACGTCACCGACCGATCGGCGGCCGACGGCGCGCCACTCCAGCTCTGGGCCTACGGGGGCGGCACCAACCAGCAATGGCTCCCCGTGAGCGAACCATCCGGCCGCCACCACCTCGTCGCCCGCCACAGCGGCAAGTGCCTCACCGCCACCGGAACCACCACCGGAGTCCAGCTCGTCCAACGCATCTGCGACGGCTCCCCCGCACAGAGCTTCCGCCCGACCGCGACTCCCTAGCGGAGGTACGTCTACACCGGCCCCCGTGTCAGGTCCCAGCTCACGCCCGGAGGGGCGGAACGGGACTCCGATGCGGGGGCCGACCCGCGCGCCGCGACGGGCGAAACGGGCGAGCCGAATGCTCGCGCACGCGAGACGTCGAGTCCAACGTCATCGCCTGCAACGAGGACTTCCGTCGACTCTTTCCACGCGGGCAGGCCCCAGCCAACATCATGCGATGGATGCTTCTGGATCCAGAGGCCCGCTCCGACGTCCTACTGGACTGGGAGACGCAATGGCTGCCGGTCATGATGCCCTCGCTGAAGCACAGCGTGGAACTGCGCCCCGACAACGACGGACTCGCCCGTCTCGAACGCGACATCCTCGCCGACCCCGTCGCCGGACCGCTCCACCGTGACCACGCCTCCGCCCCCACCCCCTTCTACGACGGCTCCGAACTCCCCTTGCACCACGCCCTCCACGGACCCGGCTGGCTCACCACGTGCCTCGCCGAACCCATCACCGCACCCGGCGCCCTCATCAACTTCAGCATCTACATGCCGGGAGACTCGCTGACCTGCCGTTACCCCGGGCTCACCCAGTCACTCATCAGCTGAACAAGCGGACCCGGTCGATGGCGTCGGTGGCGTCGGTGGCGGGAACCGCGGCACCGGGGGTGCTGGGGCGTTCCTTCCGGAGCACATCGCGGACCAGATGAAGATGCCCGCGATGTGCTCCGACGGCGTGCTGGTGAGCGCGGACGATCACCAGGGGCGGTAGGCCGTGAAGGGGCGCGCTCCGTCGCCCCATTGCACGGCGATGACCAGGTCGTCGTGGACGATCAGATCGGCGACGGACTTGTCGTGGTTGACGTCCTCCGAGTAGCTGCGCCGGTCTTCCTCGTCGCCGGTGGCGGCGTCGAGGACGTACAGCCCTTCCTTCCTCGACTGTTTGAGGCCACGGTCGACCAGGATCGTCACCCGGTCGCCGACGGTTCGCAGGGCGAGTACCTCGTCCTGGTTGTTCAGGACCGTGCGCCACAACTCACGGCCGTCCGACAGATCGAAGGCGACGACCTGGTCGCACTGCCACTTCCGGCACCGGGTACTGGTGACGGCAAGGAGCCGTCCTCCGTCCCGATCCACGGTCACGCGGGCCGGCTCGTACTCGTCGATCTTCCCCGCACCGCCGTCGAACTCGACACGCCCCTGGGGACGACCGTCCGTACCGAACACAAGGTAGGCCCGCAGCCCGCTCGCCTGCGCTCCCACGACCCGTACGACCAGCGGGTCGGCGGACATGAACGTCACGTCGGTTTGCGCGTCGACCGAACGCCGGTCCATGGGGACGGTCCATCGTTCCTTGCCGTCGGCGGGGTCGAAGGCGGCAAGCTTCAGTTCGGTGCGGTCGCACACGAGGACGGCGACGACCTGCCGCGCGGCGGCGGCAACCCGGTGCGGGAAACAGCCTTCGGCCACCGCGGCCTTCCAGCGTGGAGCGCCGGTACGCAGGTCGAAGGCGCGCAAGGCCTGGTCGCCGCGCAGGACGTCGCGCGCCCCGGCCGACTCGTACTGCCAGTCGTCGTCGCCGTCACGGACAACCGCGAGGCCGCCACCGGTGGCGACAAGGTCGAGCACGGCGGCCGGCTCACCGGTCTCCGCGGCGCGGCGGGTGTGCCACAGCTCTCGGCCGCTGGTCAGGTCGAGGGCGGTGACGGTGGCACAGCCTTTCTCCCGCGGCGCCTCGCCGTGGGCGAGCAGGGCGACGGAGCCGTCGGCCTCCTTGCTGACGGCGCAGATCTCGTCTCGGCCAGGCACCGCGTACTCCCAACGCCGCTGCCCCGATCCGGCGTCGAAGGCCGTGACGGCGTCGAATCGGCTGCGGACGACGGTGCCGCCGACGAACCAGTCGCCGTTGCCGTACGCGGCGGCGCTGCGGTCGGGCGGGGCTTGCCAGGCGAGCTCCATGGAGTCGCCGGGGAGTAGACCCGTGTCGGAGAGGATGCCGCCGAGGATGACGCCGCCGCCTCCCAGGACGACCAGCGCGCCCACCAAGGCGGCCACCCAGCCCCGTCCGCGGCGACGGCCGGGCACCGCGTCCGTATCCCTGTCAGAATTCGCCGACATGTGCCCCCACCCGTTGTCTCGCCACCCCTTCGAAGGCACCCAGCCTATGCGATCACTGATCAGCCACACCTTCAAGAGCGCCAAGTTCGCGACTACCGAAGGCGGTTGTGAGCACCGTTCCGGTGATGCCGAAGAAACGGCCTCGGGTCCTGTCCGGCCGATCGTGCCGCCACGAGTTGCTCGTCGTAGCGGGTGGCGACGGCTCGGGAGTTCTTGAGCCGGTTGACCGTCCGCTCGACCTCGTTGCGGCGTTCGTAGATCTCGCCGTCGAAGCCGGTGGACCGGCCGCCGTTGCTGCCGCGTCCCCCGGCAGCATGGTGATCTACTACGTGGAGTGACCACGGCCAGGCGCGCCCGGCGGGGCCACGCGAGAACTTCCGGCAGAGCGCAAGTGAGGCTGCAATGAGTGAACCGACGAAGCCCGAGATCGACGTCCCCGAGGGGGACGCTCCCACCGAGCTGACTTTCCGCGACCTCGTCGTCGGGGACGGCCTTGAGGCAAAGCCGGGCAGGGTTGTCCAGGTCCACTACGTCGGGGTCACCTTCGAGTCCGGGAAGGAGTTCGACGCTTCCTGGGACCGGGGCCAACCGTTCAAGTTCGCCATCGGCGGCGGCCGGGTCATCAAGGGCTGGGACCGCGGGGTGAGGGGTATGAAGGTCGGCGGTCGACGCGAGATCATCATTCCCCCGCGCCTCGGGTACGGCAACCAGTCGCCCTCCCCCTTGATCCCGCCGGGCTCGACCCTGGTCTTCGTGGTGGACCTGCTCTCCGTCGCCGTCTGAGGCCGGCTGCTCCCCGGCCTCGCCGATTGAGCCGGCCAGGTGCGGAAACTCCGTAGATGCCGAGTTCGCGGTGCCGGTAACGTCCGGTCTCCGGCCCCGTCGGCCCAGTCACCCACACGCACGGAGAGAGTTCTACGCATGACCAGCCAGCGAGCAACCACGACCCTGTGGCGCCCCACCGGCCCCAAGGAGCTGGATCTGGTCCGGGACCTGAACTGGCGCGCCTGGCCGCCCCGGCTGCCCGAGCAGCCGATCTTCTACCCGGTTCTCAACGAGGACTACGCGATCAGGATCGCTCGGGACTGGAACGTGAAGCACGATGGCGCCGGCTTCGTCACCCGCTTCGAGGTCGAGTCGGACTTCTTGAGCCGGTATCCGGTCCAGCAGGCGGGTGGGCAGACGATCCTCGAGCTCTGGGTTCCGGCCGAGGAGCTTGATGACTTCAACGCTCACATCGTCGGTGAGATCCAGGTGGTCCACGAGTTCCGCTGAGGCACGGGCGCCCTCCGGCACCTGAGCGGGGCAGAGCGGAGGGTGCCGGAACCAGGACTGGGAGGAACGAGGCTCAGGTCGGGGGTGCGGGGGCGAAGACTCGTTCCAGGAGGGTGTGCAGGGAGTGCCGGTCCTGGGCGTCGAGGCGGTCGAGGCCCTCGTGTGTGGTGTGCATCTTGGCGCGGATGGAGTCGGTGACGCGCTCGCCCTCGGGGGTGAGGACGACGTTCTTGACGCGCCGGTCGGAGGGGTCGGCCTCGCGGCGGACGAGGCCGCGCTTCTCCAGGCGGTCGATGATCCCGGTCATGTTGGAGGCGTCGCAGGTCATGGTCTCGGCCAGGGCGCGCATGGCGGCGGGTCCGCGGCGGAGCACGGTGAGGGCCTTGCCTTGGCTCGCCGTGAGGTTCTCGCTCGCCGCCGCGATGGTGAAGTCACCGTAGTAGACGCCGAGCGACACGGAGAGCAGCTCCATGAGCTGGGCCGTGTCGACGCGGGGAGCTTCTGTCATGAGGGTCACCCTACCCGGAGATACTTGACTACCTCAAGTAAGGCCCTCTACCGTCACCCCATTGCATGAAGTTCTCAAGCATCAAGATTGTCAAGTAGTAGCCATGAGGAGCGTCCCTGTGACCGTCACCGCGTCCCCCGCCTCCCGCGCGGCCGAGATCCTGTCCCGGCCCGTCGCGCTGAACGGCTTGACCGTCCCGAACCGCATCGTCATGGCGCCCATGACGCGCATGTTCTCCCCCGGCGGCATCCCCGGCGAGGACGTGCGGTCCTACTACGCCCGCCGTGCCGCCGCCGGCGTGGGCCTGATCGTCACCGAGGGCACGTACGTCGGCCACGACTCGGCCGGGCAGAGCGACCGCGTGCCGCGGTTCCACGGCGAGGAGCAGCTCGCGGGGTGGGCGAAGGTCGCCGAGGACGTGCACGCGGCGGGCGGCACGATCGTGCCGCAGCTGTGGCACATCGGCATGGTGCGCAAGCAGGGCCAGGC
Organism: Streptomyces sp. NPDC093089; assembly: GCF_044754405.1. Lineage (NCBI taxonomy): Bacteria > Bacillati > Actinomycetota > Actinomycetes > Kitasatosporales > Streptomycetaceae > Streptomyces > Streptomyces sp. NPDC093089. The sequence goes on along the minus strand of NZ_JBIVPA010000003.1, from coordinate 562,008 downwards.
CCCGTACGCGGACGCCCCGGCCATGGGTCCCTCCGGCATCCGCACCGACGGCACCGAAGGCACGGGCAAGGCGATGACGCGGGGTGACCTGGACGACGTCATAGGCGCCTTCGCCGAGGCCGCCGCGGCCGCCGAGCGCATCGGCTTCGACGGCGTCGAGCTGCACGGCGCCCACGGCTACCTCATCGACCAGTTCCTGTGGGCCGGGACGAACCGCCGTACCGACGCCTACGGAGGCGACCCCGTGGCCCGTACGAAGTTCGCGGCCGAGATCGTGGCCGCGGTCCGCGAGACCGTCTCCGCCGACTTCCCGGTGATCTTCCGCTACTCGCAGTGGAAGCAGGACGCCTACGACGCCCGGCTCGCCGAGACGCCCGAGGAGCTGGAGGCGATCCTCACGCCGCTCGCCGCCGCCGGCGTCGACGTCTTCCACGCCTCCACCCGCCGCCACTGGATATCCGAGTTCGAGGGCTCGGACCTGAACCTGGCGGGCTGGACCAAGAAGCTCACCGGCAAGCCCACCATCACCGTCGGCTCGGTCGGCCTCGACGGCGACTTCATCCACGCCTTCGCCGGCAAGGGCGCCCCCGTCCAGGGCATCGACGAGCTCCTCGACCGCCTGGAGCGCGACGAGTTCGACATGGTCGCCGTCGGCCGCGCGCTGCTCCAGGACCCGGAGTGGGCCGCGAAGGTCCTCGCGGGGCGGACCGACGAGCTGAAGCCGTACGACGCGGCCGCCGTGCAGACGCTGAGCTAGGGACGCCTGTGGGCGACGGTTCGCCGGCCGAGTAGGCGAACCGTCGCGCGCTCCGCGCGACCGGGCGGCGGGATGTCGGCGCCCGAGCGGGACGTCGGTACCCAAGCAGGGCATCGGCAGCCAGGCGGGGGCCACCAACCAGGCGTGAGCGGCGCGCAGGCGTGAACGGGCCACAAGCCTGAGCGGCGCGCAGGCCTGCGAGGCTCGCCGACGTTCGAGGCTCGGAGGCCTGCGACACCCCCGGTCTCGCCGGCTACGCCAAAGGAGCAAGGTCCCCTTCGATCACCGTCTGGACGATCTGAGGCCGGTCCCAGAGCGCCAGGATCTCGTTCGCCATGGCCACGATGGGCAGGGGGTCGTGGTCGCGCAGTGTCTTGATGGCCGCGGCCGACAGGCCGCGCGGTACGGCTCCGGCGTCCAGGAGGCGGCGCCAGTCGGCCGGGCCGAGCGCCAGGAACTCCAGCCCGGTGAGCTCGGCGATCTCCAGGGGGTCGGCCAGGGTGCCGGGGTAGGCGGTGAGGGTACGCAGACGAGGCAGCCCGATGACGGGGGCGAGGCTGAACGGCTCACCGTCCCACCAGCCGATGGACAGGACCTCCAGGCCGGGGTGCGCCGCGGCCTGGACGCTCTTCCAGCTCACACCGTTGACGCGGGCCACGGCGGACGGCCGGTCCTCGTCCGACCTGGTGGGCGGATCCGTGGCGAGCCGGCCCAGGACCAGGTCGGTGAGGGAGTCGGCGACGAGTTCGGCGCCGGTGTTCTCCTCGTGGGAGAGCATGATGACCTGGCCCTTGTACCCACGGGGGCCAGGTGTCAGGTCGACGGCCAGCCGGTCCCCGCCGCCGTTGTCGCCGAAGGCGATCCAGCCCGGTGAGCCGACGAGGCCCTGCACCGTGGAATCGGGTGGGGTGTCGACCGCCTCCTTCGCCGCGGACTCCCAGCGGCAGGGCCGGGACGACGCGTCGGCGACGTACAGGCCGTCGAGGTCGAAGAGTTCGCAGCCGACGGCTTTCCACGCGCGTCCCGCTGACTCGTAGTCGTCACCCAGGTCCTCCCACCGGGCTCGTGTCACCCGGTAGAGCGCCTTGAGCTCGTCGGGGAGGACGACGCCGAGGCGCACTTCGGCAGCGGCGATCTCCTCCTCCGTCGCACCGATGGCATCCGGAAGGCGCTCGCGCAGCGTCCGCTCCAGCAGTTCCACATCCACCGAAGGCGCCGACAACGCCTCGGGGGCCGACTCGGGCAACCGGCGCCACGGTTCGGCGAGGGACCCGTCGACCAGGATGAGCGCCCCCGGGTGCGGGGTGCCGAGGCCGGGTTCCACGGCGGGGCTGGGACCCATCAGGCGCAGCACGGTCTTCCCGTTCGGCTGGATCGTCGCCGAGAACGAGACGTCGTCGACCCCGGCATCCGCGAGCGCGCCCCGCACCCGCTCCACCGCGTCGAACTCCTCCTGCATGTCCTCCACCTGAGCGGCCCTGCCGCGCGGAGGCCTCCGTCGACTCAGCGCCAGACTCCAACCACCCCGACCGATCCGTCCCGCCACCCGGACGGGCCCGTCGGGATGTTTCCGCCGCTGTTCGGCCAGCAGGAGCCGCAGCACCGGTTCCCAGGTCGCGAAGCCGTCCACCGATGCCGCGGGGGTCTCCTGATGATCAACCATGCGCAAACCGTACGCGGAGCCGCTGACACCGGGTGGCGGCGTACCCCGCACACCCGGTGGGCCCCGCACACCCGGTGGGCCCCGCACACCCGGTGGGCCCCGCACACCCGGTGGGCCCCGCACACTCGATGGGCCCCGGACATCCGATGGGCCCGACCCGGCGGACACCGTTACACGGCCCTCGTCCCGGGTAGGCCTCGGCTCCTGCCGTCGCCCTCACCGGAAGCCCTGGTCGACTCGGACCGGCCCGTTCAGCCTTCACTCACCCGGATCCGCCGCCACCTGGCGAACTCATGTACGGCGTAGGGCAGTTGGGGCGTGGTGCCCAGTGGAGTGAGTCTGTGCGTACGGATCCGGGTGACACCGTCGCGGCCGCTGCGGACCCAGGTCGGGTGGTGGGAACCCGTGGGCAGCTGCCGCACCACGTCGAGGTGGACGGTCAGCTCCGTCCACCCGGTGTGCCGCGTCAGTTCCAGCGCCTTGATCTCGTGCCAGGGCATGACCACGAGGTTGTTCGGCGGGCCCAGTCCGATACCGCGGCTGCTGAGGGTGAGGCCGTCCTTGGCCGTGCCGAGCAGGCCAAGGAGCCGTACGGCCAGGAAGAACGCGGCGATCCCGCACGTCACCGGTACCGCGACGGGGAAGGCGTCCGTGCCGCTCAGCACCGCTCCGGCGACGAGTCCGGCCACACCGAGCGCGTTGCGCAGGATCTGCAGGAACCAGACGGGCCTGCGAACGCTGTACACGGCCAGGGGAGGGGAAGGGTTCTCCGCTGTCACCGTAGGCGGCTGCGGTTCGGACGGCGGCGGCGGCGGCGATGGAACGGTGCGAGGGGGCGGTACATCGTCCGGCACCGTGTCGCCGTGCGTCGGCGTGGCCCCGGCATGTGCGGCACACAGGTCGAGCAGTTCGAGCGGGCTCGGGCGGCGGGAAGGCTCCTTGCGGAGGCAGGCGAGGACCACGGGCCGCAGTGACGGCGGCACCCCGGAGACGTCCGGGTCCTCGTGCACCACTCGGTACATCAGGCCCGCGGGCGCTCCGTGGCCGAACGCGCTGCCACCGGATGCGGAGACGAGGACCGCACCGAGAGCGAACACGTCGCTCGCCCCTGTGACCGGACGTCCGAGAACCTGCTCCGGCGAGTGGTACCCCGCGGTGCCGACCACCACGCCGTCCGTCGTCAGCGGGGACTCCTCCAAGGCCCGGGCGATCCCGAAGTCCAGGACGCGGGGGCCGTCGGAGGCCAGCACGATGTTGGCGGGCTTCAGATCGCGGTGCACGAGACCGTGGCTGTGGATGGCCTTGAGTGCCTCGGCCAGCGCCGCGGCGAGCCGCCACAGCTGCCCTTCGGAGAGCGCTCCGCGCCGGGCGACTTCCGCCTGCAGGGTCGGTCCCTCGACGTACGCGCCGGCCATCCACGGCTGCGGGGCGTCCGCATCGGCGTCGACCACGGCCGCCGTGTGGAAGCCCCCGACCTTGCGGGCAGCCTCGATCTCCTGGCGGAAGCGTTCCCTGAACCGGGGGTCGGCGGCGAACTCTGGCCGGATGACCTTGATGGCCACGAGCCTTCCGGACCGCGAGCGTGCCAGATAAACGGATCCCATTCCTCCACTGCCCAGCAGGCGAACGACCGTGTAGTCGCCGATCCGCTTCACGGCCGCCCAACCCCCACATCACCTCGCACCGAACGAGCTCCGCGGAATCACACCCGGCATGCGCACACCCCAGGGATCCCCCGTGGACGTCTAACGTCCTGCGCCATGCTCAGGAGCCTCGTGCCGGCTGTCGAGCCCTGATCCGGCCAAAGCTGTCCATTGGTGCGCACCGGCCCGTTCCCCTTTCTCGCCGACACTTTCAGGGCTGCCGGCTCGCGGTCGTTTCCAGAATCCACCGACAACCGTTCCGCTTCTGACCCACGCAGCCGGCCCTGCGCTTCCTCAGCCGCGGAGCCGACGCGCGAGAGCCCGGTCGTGGAGGCGGCTGAGCAGGAGCAGTGAGGACACGGCGCCGATCAGGGCGCAGAACATGTCCCACTGGGTGTCCCACACATCGCCCTGGGTGCCCAGGAACGCGTCCGCGGCCTGACCTCCCGTCACAGCCGCCAGCCACTCCAGCATCTCGAAGACGGCACTGAAGGCGAGGCAGGCGCAGACGGTCAGCGGGGCGAGCCAGCGGCTGCCGCGCAGCGGCGAGGTGCGGACGAGGAGTTCCCGCACCAGGATCGCCGGGACGAAGCCCTGCACCAGGTGACCGAACCGGTCGTACGGGTTGCGCTCCAGGCCCCACCAGTCACGCACCCAGTCGCCGGCCGGCACCTCCGCGTACGTGTAGTGCCCACCCACGATGAGGACCAGCGCGTGCACGGCCAACAGGCCGCACAGCAGACCACTCAACGGGAACCGCTTACGCAGCACCACCACCAAAGGCAGTCCCAGCATCACCCACACCGTCTCCAGCAGCCAGGTGGTCGGGTCGGCCGCGCCGATCGCCGACACCGCGAGCGCCACGACGACGGCGAGCGCGAGAGCGGCAGGCAGTCGGCGACCGGCGGCGGACTCCGCGAAGCCGGGCGTCGGCTGCGCAAACCCGGGCGTAGGCAGCGTGGACCCGGGGCTCGGCTCCGTGGCCGACGAGGGAGTGACGGTCGGGCGGGTGGCGGACATCGCTGGCTCCTCGTGCCTGGGGTGTGCCCTGATCCTCGGGCCCGCGCGAAGTCCCGGCATGAGTGCGCGTACTCAATCGCCTTATCCAAGTACCTGGTTGGGACTGCGAGACGTCGACCAGCGAACCGACGGTCTCCCCCTCCCCCAGCCGCGAGAAAGGCAGTGCGGGAGCGCTCCCATGTGGGATCGTCCCCGGTCATGCAGACAGAACCGTTCGTCCGCCGCTACCGCGCCTCCGACCGCGCCGACCTCGCCGAGATATGCGTGAAGACGGCCGACGAGGGCAAGGACTCCTCCGCGATCTACCCCGATCCGGAACTGATGCCGACGATCTTCGCCTACCCGTACGTGGAGCTGGAGCCGGACTTCGCCTTCGTACTGGACGACGGGGCCGGGCGCGCCGTCGGCTACGTCCTCGGCGCACCCGACACCGCCGACTTCGCGAAGCGGTTCCGTACCGAGTGGCTGCCCCTGGTCGCGGAGCGCTTCCCAGCACCCGACGCGGCCTCCGACGGCGCGGCCGACGTGATGGCGGGGCTCCTGCACACTCCCGAGCACATGGTCCTCGACGAGCTCACCGCGTACCCCGCCCACCTCCACATCGACCTGCTGCCCGGATGGCAAGGTCGCGGATACGGACGCGCCCTGATCAACACACTGATCACGGCATTGCACGAGCACGGCGTCCCCGCCGTACACCTGTGCGTGGTGCGCGCGAACACCACGGCCCGCGCCTTCTACGACCGGCTCGGCTTCCGGCTCCTGACCGTGCCCGACCCGGGCCCCGTCCGGCACTTGGGCCGGCCGACGGCCACCGACGGGGTGCCTGGCCGCTGAAGGCGCCTCGCCGTTGCGCGGCGAGCGGTGTGCGGTGTGCGGTGGGGGCGGGGTGGGCACCCTTCTCGGGAACCGTCCCCTTCTCCATGCCTTTGCCCTCGCGGTGACGCTCCTCGGCGTCGCCTGGTGCGTCATCTCGATCTTCTGGGAGGGCGCTGCCACTCCTCCGTGCCCCAACGGTGTGCCCCAGTGGTGGCCGAGCTTCATTCCCGCCCCGGGACTCTGAGAGTCGGTCTCTGTGGGGCGTCGCCCTTCTTTCGGAACCCACGGTGTGGCCTTGCGTGCTCCAGCCGCGTGCTGGTGGGCCCTGCAGGAGGTCGAGTCGACACCGACCACGCCCCTGTCGATCTGGCCGGGCACGTCGGCGTGGGCCTGGACCGCCTGCAGCATCCGGTGCCAGGTGCCAGGTGCGGTCCGCCGGACAGTGCCTAGTGGGATCCGAGCCGGAACCTCAGTCGGCACACCACGGCGTCCGTGTCCCGTCGTACGGCGTGGGCGACGACCGCGCCCCGTTGGTTCTGCAGGAGTCGCTGCCAGAGGTGCTCGGGCTCCGCTTCGGGTACGAGGACGGTGACCCGTGTGGTGGGCTGGGTGTCGCGGAGGGCGCGTACGTATGCGGTGATGGGCCGGCCGAGGGAGCGGCGCTCGGAGGGCAGGCGGACGAGGGGAACGCCGGGGTTCCAGAGGGCCCAGTCGCGCTCCAGGGCCTCGGTGGCCGCCAGGTCTTCGGGGTCCGGATGGCTGACGGTGACGGCGCGGACCTCGTCGCCGAGGGAGACGGCGGCCGTGAGGGCCTCGCTGGTGAGCCGGGTGAGGGAGGAGACCGGGACCAGGACGAGCGAGCGTTCGCGGTGCGGAGGCTCGGGGATGCGGCCGATGCCGAGGCGCTCGCCGATCCGGCCGTACGCCCGGTGCACGGCCTCGAAGGCGAGGACGAGGACGGGCAGGGCGATCACGATCAGCCAGGCGCCGTCGTGGAACTTGGTGGCGGTGACCACGACCGCGGAGACGCCGGTCAGGACCGCGCCGAGGCCGTTGAGCAGGGCCTTCGCGGCCCACTTGGGGCCGCGCTCGCGGTGCCGGTGCAGGACCATGCCGGTCTGGGCGATCGTGAAGCCGACGAAGACGCCGATCGCGAAGAGCGGCACGAGGGTGTTGGTGTCGCCGCCGGAGAAGACCAGGAGCGCCGCCGAGACGACGGCCAGCCAGACCACGCCGTGGCGGTGGACCTGGCGGTCGGCCTTGAGGCCGAAGACGTGCGGCAGGTAGTTGTCCCGGGCCAGGAGCTTCAGCAGGACGGGGAGGCCGCCGAACGAGGTGTTCGCGGACAGGGCCAGAAGGACCATGGTGGCGAACTGGACGACGTAGAAAGCCGCGTTGTGGCCGAGGGAGGCGTCGGCGAGCTGGGCGAGGACGGTGACGCCCGCGACGGGCTGGAGGCCGAAGCGCGAGATGAGGACGGACAGGCCGATCAGCATCACGCCGAGCAGCGCGCCCAGTGCGACCTCCGCGCGCATGGCCCGGCGGGCGGCCGGGGACCGGAAGGAAGGCACGGCGTTCGCTATCGCCTCCACGCCCGTGAGCGCGGAACAGCCCGAGGCGAACGCCTTCAGGAGAAGCAGGGCGCCCACGGTGGTGGCGTTGTCGGCGAGGACGGAGGCGTGTCCGGCGGACGCGGCCGTGGAGACGGGGGCGTCGCGGAACAGGCCGACGACGATCAGCGCCAGGATCGCGCCGATGAAGACGGCGGTCGGGAGGATGAAGGCACCGGCAGAGTCGACGATGCCGCGCAGGTTCACGCCCGTGATCAGCACGAGGACCGCCAGGCAGATCCACAGCCGGTCGCCGTAGAGCCCCGGGAAGGCGGACGTCAGGGCGGCGACACCGGCCGTCACGGCCACGGCGACGTTGAGGACGTAGTCGAGGACGAGCGAACCCGCCGCGACCAGGCTGGTGCGGCGGCCGAGGTGCGCCTTGGCCACCGCGTACGAGCCGCCGCCGTCGGGGAACGCGGCGATGACCTGCCGGTACGAGGCCACGAGGACGGCCAGCAGGCCCGCGATGGCGAGGGTGACGGGGAGAGTGAAGCCGAGCCCGTATCCGCCGGCCGCCGCGAGGACCAGGACGATGGCCTCGGGGCCGTACGCCACCGAGGCCATAGCGTCGAGGGAGAGCGCGGCGAGTCCCGTGACGGCCGTCAGCTTGTGCCGTGCACCGCTGTCGGGAGGCTCTTCGGCGCCGGGTACCGCGCCCTTCTCGGTGGCCTTCTCGGCACCCTTCTCGGTGGTCTTGTCGGTGGTCAGGGCGGTCATGTGGGCGGACTCCTTCGAGCAGGTCACGTCCGCTCAGCGTGAGCCCCGACCGGAGGACTTCCGCCGTTCCTGTCAGGTTCCTTGCGCCCGGGCGCCCACTCTTCACGCGTTCCTGACGCGGCCGGTCCTCGGCGGAGGGCCGAGGGCACCCCAGCCCGGTCGTCCTGGGCCCCTCGGACGGAGGCGGGGCCGTCCTGGTCGCGAGCATTACCTTCGCCTTCATCAGTTGCAACGAGACCGTTGCATTCAACGTCAGCGTCATTGCATCAATTCCTCGCGATCTACCTGCAGAAACGCGACAGATTAATTGACGTCACTATGAACGCAACGTAGCTTTCAGTCAGCTTCGAACACGTCATATCGCGAGACGAGGACGAGACATGAACGCAACCCCCCACACCGCCACGACACTGCCGACGGAGCGTCAGGCCGGTTGCCCCTTCGACCCTCCGGCCGAGCTGGTCGACGCCCGTCGGCACGGCCCCCTGAGTCGCTACACGCACCCCGGCGGAAAGCCCGGATGGCTGATCACCGGGTACGACATGGTGCGAGCGGTGCTGGCCGACCCGCGGTTCAGCTCGCGCAAGGATCTGATGAACGTCGTCGACTTCCAGCTTCCTCCGGCGCCACCCGGTGAGTTCCTCCTCATGGACGAGCCGGAGCACAGCCGCTACCGCAAGCCACTGGTCGGCAAGTTCACCGTGCGGCGGATGCGGATGCTCACCGAGAGGATCGAGCAGATCACCGCCGACCGTCTCGACGCCATGGAGGCGGCCGGGCCGACGGCGGACCTGGTGACCGCGTTCGCGAAGCCCATCCCCACCATCGTGATCTGCGAGATCCTGGGCGTGCCCTACGAGGACCGGGCATCCTTCCAGGAGCAGATCGACGCGTTCATGGGCGGGGAGGTCAGCGACGAGGAACTGATCGCGGCCTACACCGCGACGCAGGAGTACCTCGCGCAGCTGGTGGCCGCCAAGCGGGCCCACCCCACCGACGACGTCCTCAGCGAGCTCACCGACAGCGACCTGACCGACGAGGAACTGAAGGGCATCAGCCTCATCCTCCTGGCCGCCGGGTTCGACACCACGGCCAACATGCTGTCCCTCGGCACCTTCGCGCTGCTCCAGAACCCGGAGCAACTCGCCGCGCTGCGCGCCGATCCCGCGCTGACCGACGGGGCCGTGGAGGAGCTTCTGCGGTATCTGAGCGTCGCCAAGACGTTCCACCGGACGGCGCTGGAAGACGTCGAGCTGGACGGCCGGACCATCAAGGCCGGCACGACGGTCGTCCTCTCCTACAACACCGCCAACCGCGACCCCGACCGCTTCCCCGACCCCCACACGCTCGACCTCCACCGCCAGGCCACCGGACACCTGGCCTTCAGCCACGGCATCCACCAGTGCCTGGGTCAGCAACTCGCCCGCGTCGAGATGCGCGTCGCCTTCCGCGCGCTGGTCGACCGCTTCCCCACCCTCCGCCTCGCCGTACCGGCGGCCGAGGTCGTCCTGCGCCCCGAGACCGCGGACATCTTCGGTGTGAAGAGCCTCCCGGTCACCTGGGACGCCAAGTGAGCGCGCCCCACCTGACCGCCGACCGCGAACGCTGCATCGGCGCCGGCATGTGCGCCATGACCGCCCCCGACGTCTTCGACCAGGACCCCGAAGACGGCCTCGTACTCCTCCTCCACACCGAACCGCCCGCCGCCCACCACACGGCCGCACGCATGGCCACCGGCGTCTGTCCTTCCGGTGCGATCGCCTTCCACGAAGCGGCGCCAGGCACCTCCTAGCCGCCGTCGCCGTCGCCCACACGCCCGGCCCGAGCCCCCGCCGCATCGCGGCGGGGGCCGGCTTCTCCTACAGGCCGACGTCGCGGACCCTGAGGTCCTCCAGCGTCTCCCTCCGCACCAGCACGCGGGCCCGGCCGTCGAGCACGGCGACCACCGGCGGGCGACCGACGAGGTTGTACGAGGAGGCCATCGCCAGGTGGTAGGCGCCTGCCACCGGCACCGCGATCAGGTCGCCCGGATGGGTGTCCGCAGGCAGGGGCACGTCCTCGGCGAGGACGTCGCCGGCTTCGCAGTGGCGGCCGACGACCGTCACGCGCTCGCCCTCGGCCGGCGAGTGACGGCCGATCAGGCGGGGTTGTCGATGACGATCCGTCCCACACCGAGGCGCAGCGCGACGGCCAGGTCCTGCGGCGACTTGGCGTTGCCGTGGAGCAGGATCCGCTCGGGCGGGAATCCGGTGGTGACGGCGAGTTCCAGCTCACCGGCCGAGCACACGTCCAGGCCGAGCCCCTCCTCCTCGACCCAGTGAACGAGCGCGCGGCACAGGAACGCCTTGGCCGCGTAGTGGACCTCGGCTTCGGGAAAGGCCCTGCGGTAGGTACGGCAGCGCTCACGGACCTCGGCTTCGTCCAGGACGTACACGGGGGTGCCGTGCCTCTCGGCGACCTCGGCAAGGGACACACCGCCCACGAGGACATCGGCGTGCGGTCGCTCGGTCGTCGTGGCGGGCCAGACGGAACCGAGGCCGGCGGAGTCCGGGCCCGTCGCGGCGTCGAGGGTGGGGGCGATGTCAGGGACGGGGACGGGGGCGGGGACCGGGACAGTATCGATATCGGCGTCGGAATCGGCGTCGGAATCGGAATCGGAATCGGAATCGGTCGGGGTGGTGCCCAGGGAGACGGGGAGGGTGGCCATCGCTGCGGTTCCCTTCACTTCGCGAGCGAGGTGAGCGGCCGCGGGCGCCGCAGTGACTGCGCCCCGGAGCCGGAAGCGGCAGAGGCGGAGGCAGAGGCGGAAGAGCCGACAGCGACACCGGCGAGCGCCCCGTCCGAGGAGGCCGCGGGAGCCGGTGCGGTCAGGACCGGGTCGATCCGCAGCTCGCGGACGCCCAACGGTTCCACGAGCGCGCGCAGCGCCGGCTCGGCGAGGACGATCCACGGCTGGGTCTCCCCCAAGGCGGCCCTCAGACGTGCCGGGCCCGTGAACGCGACGGCGGTGCGGCCACCGACCGGCGTGCGGAAGAGACGGGTCACACACCTGCCGGACCCCGGCCGGACGGGCACGCACAGCCGTCCGGCCGGGAGCGGTTCTCCGGGCTCCGGCTCGTCTCCGTACAAAGCAGCTGACATGGGTTCCTCCGAGGAAGGGAACGCACTCCCCCGACGCGGTCGCGCCGGGCTGCCTCCGACGCTATTCCCGGCCCCCACCAGCCCCGGCAGCCTCCTGACACTCCCCTGACGGCATCAGCCACGACGTATACGCCGCTCATACGCCCCTCCCGACCACACCGTCCCCGCCTCCTCGCCACGCGCGCCACGCGCCTCAAAGCGTCATGACACGCACCGCAGAGTCCTACGGCGTCAAAACCGCGTGAAGACGCCGTACGCAACGGCCCACTCGTCGCCCTCCAGCCCTACATTCGTCTCATGAGCCGATCCCACGGACGGATGCGTGCCGACCACCGTGTACGTCGCCGCTCCGTGACGCTCACCTCCGGCGCCTTCGTCGCCATTGCCGCGGGAGTGGTGGCCGACACCATGTGGCTCCTCGGCGGCGGCGCCTGGCTCCTGATCGCGGCCGTCCTTCTGGAACTCGTCTACCGCCCCTGATCTCGCGCGTGGTCATGCCGTTTCCTGCCCCTTCCGACCCTCACGGGAAGGCAAGGTGGCCGGCAAGGCAGGGACCAGCCTTTGTGGGTCAGTAAGTTGTGTACATGGCTGACGACTGGCGGATGGATCGGATCGGTACTGCCCTGAAGGGTGAGAACCCGACCGTGCTGCGGCGGTTGACGTCAGGGTTCGCCGTCATCGGCGATGTCCAGTTCCTGCCGGGATACTCCGTACTCCTCGTGGACGACCCGGACGTACAGCGCCTGTCAGACCTTCCCCGGTCCAAGCGGCTGTCCTTCCTCTCCGACATGGATCGGCTCGGCGAAGCGGTCGAGCACGCCTGCCGACGGCTGGACCCGGCTTTCCGACGCGTCAACCTGGAGATCCTGGGCAACAAGGACCCGTTTCTGCATGCACACGTGTGGCCGCGGTTCGATTGGGAGCCGGCGGATGTGGTCAGTGCCCCGGTGTGGCTCTATCCGCGGGCCCGATGGACCGAAGAGGAATTCAGGCTCGGTCCGCAGCACGACGTACTGCGGACCGCGATCGGCAGCGAACTGGATCGGCTGCGCTCGACGGTCTGACAGCACAGCACCGAGAAGTCACCTAATCCGTAGTTATGAGCGTTCTGCAGGAGCGGGTGCTTCTCGGAGCGTTCGAGTACCAGACCGTGACATCCAGGTGCAGCCGGGTCCCATGGAGGCCTCAACGTAGATCGGTGCGCGGTCCGGTGCGAGTGGTGGCGGTCACGTGGGCGCCGGACGGACGTTTCGTACGCACCCGACCCGAGAGGCCTACGGCTAGACAGTGCGCACTGGAACTGCTCGCCGAGTACGGCGACAGCGAGGAGAACCCGATCCCGGTCGCGATCGAGACCTCCCGCGGCCTGCTGGTCGCAGTCCTGCGGACCGGCAGGCGCAAGGTGTTCGCGATCAACCCGATGGCCGCCGCCCGCTACCGCGACCGGCGCAGCGTCTCCCGCAAGAAGTCCGACCCCGGCGACGCCCTGGTCCTCGCCAACATCCTCCGCACCGACATGCACGCCCACCGGCCCCTGCCCGACGACTCCGACCTCGGCCGCGCGATCACCGTCCTGGCCCGCGCCCGGCAGGACTCGTTGCGGAACCGGCAGCAGCTCGCCAACCAGCTCCGCTCCCTGCTGCGCGAGCACTACCCCGCCGCCCTGGCCGCCTTCGCCACCTGGACCAACGGCCTGTGCCGGCCCGAGGCCCGAGAACCCCTCAAGACCGCACCGACCCCGGCCCGGGCGGCGCGCTTGACCCGCACGCAGATCCAGGCCGCCCTCAAACGCGCCGGCCGCCAACGCGGCATCGAAGCCGAGGCCGACCGCCTCCACGAGGTCTTCCGGGACGAATGGGCCCACCAGCCGCCATTGGTCCAGGACGCGCTCGGCAAGCAGATGCTCGCCCTCCTCATCCAGCTCGACGCCGCCTGCACCGCCGCCGACCAGCTCGCCGAAGCGGTCGAAGAGGCCTTCCCGCAGCATCCGGACGCCGAGATCCTGCTGAGCTTCCCCGGGCTCGGCATCCAGCTCGCCGCCCGCGTCCTGGCCGAGGTCGGCGACGACCGCACCCGCTTCGCCGACGCCCGCGGCCTGAAGGCCTACGCCGGCTCCTCACCCATCACCCGGGCCTCCGGCAAGAAGTCCGCCATCACCAGACGGTGGGTGAAGAACGACCGGCTCAACCACGCCGGCTACCTCTGGGCCTTCGCCACCCTGCGGGCATCCACCGGAGCCAACGCCCACTACCGGCGCCGCCGCGAACAAGGCGACTGGCACGCGGCCGCCCAGCGCAACCTCTTCAACCGCATGATCGGCCGGCTCTACCACTGCCTCCACAAGCGCGAGCTCTTCGACGAACAGTCCGCGTTCCCCACATCTTCGCTCGCCGAGGCAGCAGCAGCCTGACCAGCCAAGATGTCTTGCCCCCGGTGACGGAGGCAGTCGATCATTCGCCCATGAGACCCGAAGTGCAGACGTTCGTCGCCGACGGCCCGCTCCCCGACTGGGACGCGAGCGAAGAAGAGATCGACAGGCGCGTTCAGCAACTCGAAGCGATTTCGAGGCCAGTCACCGGAGAAGAAGCCCGAGCGCTCGTCTCCTGCTTCGGCCCCGACGACTGCTACGGCGTCGCCTGGACGCTCCTGCACCTCATCGAGACGGGCCCGAACCCCGTCCTGGCCGCCGACCCCGGACCGGACGCCAACGAGTGGCACCAGCGCCTCTACGGCCGCGCCGTGAACGGAGGACTCATCCCCTGAACTTGACGGCATAGCAACGTGAGATGTCTCTTGGGGAGGAGTGGCGCAGTAGGCACGGCGAGACCGGCTGGCGGCCATACGTCGGGCTGAGTTCGCCGACGGCGCTGGTCGCGGGGCGCGGGAAGCCGAGTCACGACGCAGAGGTGGAGGGATTGGTCGGTGACGCCGTCTCCCAGGACCACGATGCGAGGACCGCGTCCGTTCTGGTATCGGCCTGCCGATGGTCGGTGGAGGAGGTCGCCTACGGGGTCGACGACCTGGAGAGCTGGTCGTCGACCGACCGCCGCTGGACCCGCGGGGCGCCGCGCAGGCCGCCGCAGAACTGCATGCCTACTGCCTCGACACCGTGCAGGACCCGGTGGAGACCGGCGACACGATGGTCCGCTCGACGATGTGGTCGCTCTGGTGGGACTGAACCCGGACCGGAGGCCCCGGGGACAGTGTGTGTACGTCGGCCGCACGCTGTCGTCCTGTCCGTACGGCACAGGCCCGGACGGGAAGCGGACCGCCCGGTCACTCCTGCAGATCTCGGCTTCCGGGTCGAGCTCCCATCCGTGCCCGCGGTGGGTGACTAGAGTCGGCCACATGGCAGCAACACCAATACTTCAAGCAGTCGAGGCGGACGGGGCGACCTGGGACGACCCGTCCGAGGATCAGCTTCACGACCTGCTGGCTGACATGAGTCTCTCGTCGCGTTTCGTCGTCGTGCGGCGGCTCGATTCGGAACCCGTCGACCAGCACTACATGCAGGTCTTCCTCAACGACGACCTGAGCTATCAGGTGGAGTACCGCGAGGGAGGGCCGGACAAGCACTTCCAGACATGGGTACCCCGTGGGCACGGGGTCTTCACCGTGGAACCCGTGGCTGAGGTGCTCCAGGGCTGGGCCTGCGGGCGACCTGGTTGGCGTGAGGCCCATTCCTGGGTCCCGTGGTCGGCCGCGGAATCATGCGCCCGTCACCACCCCCTCGCAGCCAGGCCTTGATGGCTCGTACTCAGGCTCGGGCTCAGGCCCGCTGGAAGGCCAGGGCCAGTACCTCGGTCAGGCGTCGTTCCAGCGCCTCCGCGTGCGGTGGGCGCACGGGGGTGGGGCCGCCGTCGGGGCGGACGCCGGTGTCGGCGAGGAAGTAGAGCATCCGGAGCGTGCGCATGGCGTTCGAGGTGTGCGCGGCGACGGTGGGGGCGCCGCGTCGGCCCGCGGCGAAGTCCGTCTCGACCGCGTCCAGCCAGCCGACGGCCTCGGAGAGTTCCGACCTGCTGGGCACCTTCGGGTCCACCTCCGGGTGGACCCGAAGGTGCCCAGCAGGTCGGCGCCGTGCGCGACGGCGTGCCGAAGGTGCGGGAGCTCAGCGGCCGTCGCCGAAGGTGTGGGGCTCGGAGGCTGTCGCCGAAGGTGCGGGAGTTCAGAGGCCGCCGCTGCGCGTCCCGGGGCTCAGAGGCTTCGGATGGCCTCGGCGAGGTCGGAGCCGTACGAGGCCCAGCAGGTCACCGACCCGTCACCGTCCAGCTGCCCCATGAACCATTCGTCGTCGTCCTGCACGAGGCACAGCTCGTGGAACGAGAGGATCACGGCGGGCCGGGGCGTGTCGTAGTCTGCCCGGTCGGCGTTCTCGACCACCACGAGGCGATCGGCGGAGAGCACGACGGCGCTCGCGTCTCCGGACACAGTCCGCACGCGCTCGATCGTCCAACCGGTGGGGAGGCCTGAGTTCACCGTCGCATGCTCACATCCTCGTGTTCGACCCAGCCACCGGTTCATCTTCGTTTCGGCAGTGACGCCCGCTCCGGCTCCGGCTCCGGCTCCGGCTCCGGCTCCGGCTCCGGCTCCGGCTCCGGCTCCGGCTCCGGCTGCATCTTCCGACACGTGACCCCCTCGTTCAGCCCCCCCGCTATGCCACGGAAGCGCCGGCCCGCGCGACCCACCTGGAATCCGTTGGCCGGCGGAGAAGCGCTGTCGGTACGGTCGCCCCATGTGCACTTACGCGTTCGTCCACTACAAGCTGCACTACGCGTGTGTCTCGTGCCGGGTCAGCTTCAAACGGCATCCGGGTGCCGAGCAGCCCTGCCCGCGCTGTGGGGTGCCGATGCTGTGTGCCGGTCACGACTTCGCGGCGCCCCGCCGGAGCAATCGGAAGGCGTGGTCGGTCGTCGCCGCGGTCCTCGGTGCCGGGCTGCGCTACGAGGGCTTCGAGGGGTGCGGCTGTGGACGGGAACCGAAGTTCCGCCCCCGCACGCGCGCTCAGCTGCGCGCCCGCCGTATCGCGGCCGCGCGGACCGGTACACCGCTCGCGGAGATGCTCGGCCGCGTGGATCCGCTGGAGTAGACCCTCTTCGTCACGGCCGGGACCCGGACCCCTGTCCCCGTCCCTGTCCCTGTCCCTGTCCCTGTCCCCGAAGGGGACGCGCACGGACGTCGGCGCGGCGCTATGCCGCACGCTCTTGACCTGGTCAGGCACCCGATCGTTCCGGGCACGGATGGTCGGGTCCTGGGAGGGTGGTGCTTCCTACGGTGGAGGCATCAGAAGGAAGGACGCGGAACCGTGCTGGAGCAGCTCAACCAGGCGCTCGACCACATCGAGCGGTCTCTCGAAGCGGAGGCCGGCCGGGAGGTCGACGTCGCCGAGGTCGCCCGGGTCGCGATGACGTCGGAGTACCACTTCCGGCGCCTGTTCTCGGCGCTCGCCGGGATGCCGCTCTCCGTGTACGTACGGCGTCGGCGCATGACGCTGGCCGGGGCCGAGGTGCTGGGCGGGGAGCGGACGCTGCTCGACGTGGCCGTGCGGTACGGGTACGGCTCGGGCGAGGCGTTCGCCCGGGCGTTCCGGTCGGTGCACGGCATCGGGCCGGGCGAGGCACGGCGCACCGGTGCGACGCTCACGGCACAGCCGCGCATGTCCTTCCGTGTCGTCGTCGAAGGGAGTACGACCATGCGGTACCGGATCGTCGAGAAGGAAGCGTTTCGCGTCGTCGGCAGGAAGGCGCGGGTCCCGCTCGTGCACGAGGGCGTCAACGCGGCCGCCGCGGCCCATGTGCAGAGCCTGGACACACAGGCGATCGTACGGATGAAGGAGCTGGCCGACGGCGAGCCGAACGGGGTCCTGTCGGCGGTGACGCACCTGACCGACAGCCGCGAGGAGGGCGCAGAGGTGGACTACTGGATCGGAGTGGTGACTGGTCCTGATGCGGCCGCCGAGGAGCTCGAAACCCTCGACGTGCCGGCCGGGACGTGGGCGGTCTTCGACAACCACGGCCCCTATCCGAGCGCCCTCCAGGAACTGTGGCGAGATGTGTTCACGCAGTGGTTCCCCTCGAACCCGTACGCGAGCCGCCCGGGTCCGGAGCTGCTGCGGACGCAGCCGGTGGAGATCGGCGCGGACACGGACTCCCAGCTGTGGATCCCGGTCGAGCGCGTCGGCGGGGGCGCCGGGGCGTGAGGGGCTGGGACCGGGACATCACTTTCATCGCTTTCATCGCCTTCCAGACGGAAGGACGGAAGGACGGAAGGAGATGTCCCGGTCCCTTCTGATGTACGTCGCGACGCGCTCCGCGGTCAGACTCGCCAGGTCCGGATGCGGTCGGCGGCCTCGTAGACGTCTGCCTTGCCGGCCTGGATGTCGCGGACGAGCTCGACCATGGCACCGTACGGAGGGTTGATGCCCTCGCCCGAGGCCTGCATGTAGGCGGCGGTGACCTGGCAGGCGTAGAGGCTGTTGCGGTGTGGCAGCGGTTGCAGCCTGACGAGGGTGTGCAGGAGGGCGGCGGCGCGCCAGGCCGGGTCGGGCTCGGCGGTGGCGGGGCGCGGGATGCGGGTCTTGTGGCGGGCCACGGCGGCGACGAGTGCGGAGTAGTCGGCGACGCTGACGTCTTCCGGAACGGCCTGCTCCTGGACGTCCAAGAGCCAGGAGACGTCGATGTGGAGGATCATCAGGCGGCGTCCGCCCCGCGGTCGGCGGAAGCGGGCGGGGCCTCGTCGGGGAACGCGTCGTCGAACTCGCTCCGGTGCGCCTCGCCCCAGGAGACCGCGTACCGGACGAACTGGCGGCGCAGTCGCTCGCGCAGCGACAGGTCATGGACGTACTGCTTGAGGGACTTGCCTTCGGCGGCCGCGGCGGCGCGGACCTCCTCCAGCTCCTCGTCGGTGAAGGTGACGTTCAAGGACGGCATGTCGCCGATGGTACCTAGCAGGTACCTGAGGCGGCCAGGGTTCGGCTGTACGCCTCAGGGCGCTGCCGGTGGCGGGCCGACGGGACTTTCGTACGGCCACGAGGCAGACCGAGGCGGCACGGCGGCATGACGGAACAGCGGCATGACGGAACGGCGCTATGGCGAAATGGCGAAATGGCGAAATACGGAAGGTTGTCATCCCCACAGAAGCTGACAGAAACTCAACATCCTCAGCAATCAGCACCATTGAGGACCGAGGAGATCCATGGTCGACACCGTCAACTCACTGGCCACCCGCGTGCACGAACTGCTGGTGGCGATCCTGACTCATGGTGCCGACGTGATGGTGCCGGGGCAGGACACCGCCTCCTCGCCCCGCGGTTTCCTCGGTTCCCGTCAGCGTCTGGACGTCGCTTCGGCCCTTCGTGACGTCGTCACGCGCGCTGCGGCGCTCGGCCCCGAAGGTACGTGGCTCGCTGCCGCGGGACACTCGAGCCTGAGCGCTCTGGCCATCGCGCGCGGGGACGCGAACCAGGCGCTCTTCCACCTCGACGCCGCGGTGACCAGCGGTTACAACGACTGCGTGGCGCTCCACTCCACCCCCTTGCGACGGCTGCACCACGACCCGCGGTTCCAAGCCTTCTACCAGCGCATGCGCATCACCGCGGCCGACCTCGACGAGCTCTTCTGGCTGCACCAGGAGATACAGCTCACCGTTCAGGAATCACAGAGGTCGACCATCGACAACATCGGCCGCCTCGACACCGGAGTGTCACTGCTCCCCCTGGCCCCCATGCCGACCCGCGAGCCGAACACCCGCGGCCTCCTGGTCACCCGCATCGAACTCGCCGCGGTCCAGAGCACCTTCCGACAGGTCGCCCTGAAGATGGAGTTCCAGCGCAGCTCCGGCAACACCAGCCTCAGCCTCATCGACGACACGTGGGACTACACCAGCGCCACTCGCGATGCCTGGCACGCCGACGCGCTGGAATCCCAGCGCGTACGAGCCGCCCAGGCCCGCGCCTTCGTCGGACGCCCCGGCGCCGACGCCACGCTCACCCACTGCCCGCCTCTGGGCACCATCGCCTACCCCGCCTGAGGAAGGCCCGGTCGCCGCGGGTCCGGCCGTCACCGCTGCTTCTGCCGGTACTGCCGACTCACCGCCGCGAAAGCCTCCTTGGGCTCCCATCCCATGTCGGGGTAGGTCCGGCCTCGGCCGTCTTCGAGGAGTTTGACGATGCCCAGGCCGGCCCGGTCCAAGTCGTCCCGGGGGTCGCCGTCCGGGCGGTGCGGGTAGCCGGGCAGGGCGAACAGGAACACGAACGCGCTGTCCACTCCCTCGGTGTCGAAGATCTCCAGCAGTTCGCTCAGGTAGGCGGCTTGACCGGCTTCGTCGCGCTCGTACGTGCCGTTCAGCCGAATGGGGGCCCTGGTCAGGGGGTCGTGTTCGACCACTTCCATGACCCGGCCGCCGCGGTCGCCCGCGCCGCGGTAGGCCGCGGTGCCGAATCCGGTGACGGCGAGGGGTCTGGGGCCTCGGGCCAGGGTGCGCACGGCGTCGCGGAATCCGTCGGCGACTTCGGCGGAGCGGAGCAGTTCGAACGTCGTGATGTCGAAGGGGGTCCAGTCGACCTGCTCGAACTGGATGGCGGCGTAGGTGAGTTTGCCGTGGAAGTGCTCGCGGACGGCGGCCGCGGCGTCCCGGAGGAAGGCGTTGACGCGCACGCCGAGCTCGCGCATCGCGTCGGCCCGTCGCTCGGGGCGGCTCATGAGCTGCGCGACGCGCTCCTCGGGGCTCCGCCCGGGCAGGAAGCCGCGGTTCATCACGCTCAGCTCGACCCCCGCGACGAACACGACGGTCGCCCCCTGCCGCCGGATCCGTTCCGCCCGCTCGGCGCAGTCGCGGAAGAGCGTGAGGATCTCCTCCGGGTCGAGTTCCAGTGGATAGGGCGAGAACCAGACCTCGAGGCCGAGCTCAGCGGCGGCATCGGCGGCCACCTCCAGTCGGTCCGCGTCGCCGCCGATGATCTGGATCGCGTTGCAGTGGAGGTCGTCTCGGATGACGGCGAGTTCGCGCCGGACCACCACGGGGTCGAAGTCCTCACGGGACGTCCGACCGTGTACAACGAATCCGGTGTCGTAGGTCATCCCTCTGGCTCGCATGTCCATGCCCTTCCTGTCGGTGCCGTCGGGCCGAGACTGACAGGGAAAATGCGTGCACGCAAGTTTGCGTTTACGAAAGTTTGCGTGCGCGCAGTTCGGTATGGAACGCTGACACCGTGACGACACCACCACCCCCACCAGCGGCAGCGGGACTGCGGGAGCGAAAGAAGCGGGCCACGCGCGCGGCGCTGAGCGAGGCGGCGCTCCGCCTTGCCCTGGAGCGCGGGCCCGATCAGGTGCGGGTCGAGGACATCGCCGAGACTGCCGGGGTGTCACCGCGCACCTACAACAACTACTTCGCCAGTCGCGAGCAGGCGATCGTCTCCGCCGTCACGGCCGACCGCGAGGCGCGGATCGCGGCGGCGGTCGTGGCCCGGCCCGCGGGCACGCGCCTCGCCGATGCCGTCACCGACGCGGTCGTCGAGCAGTACACGGACACCGATGAACGCGACCACCGGGCGCTGATGCTGATCACCACCCGGACCGCACTGCGCGAGGCGTTCCTCGACACCACCGCCGCCATGGAAGCCCCCCTCGCGGCAGCGCTCACCGCACGACTGGGAGACACCCCGCAGCACACCGCCCGTGTGCTCGCTGCGAGCGTGGGCGCAGCGGTCCGCATCGCGCTCGAATCCTGGCTCCGGCCCGCCGGGCACACGGAAGCCACCGCGAGTGTCGGCGCGACGGGTCTCCTCGTGCCCTCCGGTTCCCTGCCCGAGGAGCTCCGCGCGGCACTGGCTCCGCTCGCGCCGGCATTCGACGCCGCGGAGCGGCGATCTCAACCGTGAAGCCGACCCGGCCGGGCTCGCAGCACCTCACCGCGGCCACCCGAGCACCTGATCGCCGGCGGAAGCGGGTTCCGACCAACGCGCCCACGGCCCCCACCACTTGGGGGGCAGCGGATCGGTCGGAGCCGATGTCGGCTGGTCGGGGTGGAGTCCGAGTCGACGCAGGACGTTCGCGCGTACGCGGACGGCTATCACACCGTGCCAGTGGCCGTCGGAGCGCACGCCGCACATGTGGTCGATCCGAACGTCGTGCTCGGTGAAGGGGTACCAGTCGATCCCCCGGTCACGCAGTCAAACCGCCATCAGTCGGCCGGGCCTCGGGCAGCCGGCGACGTTCTCGAAGGAGAAGAGGGTCACCCAGTCGGAGGGGTGCATGTCCATGGTCGCCATCATGCCGCACGACGAGGGCGTACCGCGTGGATGAGCGGGCGGGCGCATATGTCGATGGTTCTTTTCGTGCACGACCCTGTTGTGCGCGGAAGGCCGGTGGCAGTGTGTCGGTACGCGGTCCTCGCAGAGAGGCCAGTCCCGGAGAGGGATCGCATGCTGGTCCCACCTGCCGTTGGGCGGGGTCGGGACCGCGCCGGCCCCTTCCCGGCTCCCCACGGGAAGGGTTCAGGCGCGCCCGTACGCCTGCGGAGCTTGCCCGTGGGACAGCCGCGCGTGGGAGAGGTTCGTTCGGCGCCTTCTCGGCGCAGACGTTGACGACGGACCGGTGCGTCAGTTCCTGCGCCCGCGCGTCCGGGTCTCCGCGGGGCCCCGTCAGGTACGTACTCCTGTCGCCGGCTGCGTCCCGACACGCGTGCGCCCGCCCCTGCCGTCGGGGATGTCGGCAGGGGCGGGCTCGAGGGCTCTGGATCCGGTCGGTCGGTGTCGACCCGGATGGTGAACCCCGTGTCGGGGACGTGCAACGTGGTTGCGATGCGGCGGGCGTCCGTGTGATCGCCGGGTTGAGCCGGTGGCGCGGACCGTTGGTTGCCGGGGAGGTGGTGTGCGCGGGTCGCCGAGGCCGGGAACCCAGATGACCTTGTCGACGCCGAGCGACGACTTGAGGTCCTGCTCGACCTGGGCCTGCGTCTTGCCCGGGTTGCGGTTGGGGTTGAGCAGGGAGCTGACGGTGGCGAGCAGGGCGCCCTCGCCGTCGGTCTCCAGCGAGCCGCCCTCACCGACGAAGGCGGCCTGGACGCGCTGGATGCCGTAGTAGTCGAGCAGGGGGGCGGCCGCGGCGGCGTCGTTGGCGAAGGGCGGGTAGTAGGTGGTGCCGGTCTTGCCCCAGCCGTTGAAGTTGGTGTCCAGACCGGCTATCACGCCGGGGTCGGTCAGGAACGTCGGGCCGAAGTACCGGATCCACAGGTCGTCGTTGGCGATCTCCACCGCGGTGATGCTGTAGTACGCGCCGTTGCCGCATGCGTACCGGGCGCCGGCCGCCTGCCCGGGGCGGGCCAGCATGACCACCGGCTCGTAGCGGGAGATCTGGTAGGCGATGTCGTTGCGGACACCCGACAGGGCGTTGCCCCAGACCGCGGACAGCGCGGGCCAGGCCATGAAGGTCTGCAGGTGACGGCCGTCCTCGGCCGGCATCCGCAGCTGCACCCCGGTGGGGCTGGTTGCGGCACGCGCGGTGGCGGGGAGGAGACTGCCGAGCGCCAGGGCGGGGACGGCTGCGGCGCCGAACTTGAGCAGGTTGCGCCTCGAGGCTTCAGACATGTTCATGGAACTCTCCCTGGAGGGGGTGGGGAGGTGAGGTGTGGTGCGCCGCACACACTTGCGTTAACCGAAAATTCAGCCAAGAGGTCTCTCGGAGAGATGATCGTCCGGATAGTTCGGCGAATCCGGCTCACACTCACCCACTACCGCCGGTTACACCACTGTCCGGCGACCCAGGGCCCTCGTGCGACTCGGACCGAGGGCTCACTTCCCGAGGGCCCGGTAGGCCTCCACCGTCCGCTCCACCGCCTCCTCCGACGGGGTCGCCACGGCGCCCAGGCGGTCCCGGATGAGGGTGGAGTCGACGACGAACGGTTCGGCGAACTCGTACCGCATCTCGATGAGTTCACGCACGGTGCGGTTCACGGCACCCACCGCGTACAGCGCGAGCGTCGGCATGCGGCGCAGCCGGGCGGCGCCGGGGCGGCCGGTGCTGCGGTGGGCCAGGGCGACGAGCTCGCGGGTCGTGCGGGTGTGGGGGTCGTTGGGGAGGTGCCAGACGCGGCCGGGGGCATCGGGGTGGCAGCCGAGAAGGGCGAGGGACTCCCCGATGTCGGGGAGGAAGGTGTACGTGTGCGGCTGGTCGGGATCGCCGAGGACGGTGGCGGTACGGCCGGCCAGCAGGGCCGGGAAGACCAGGTCGCCGAGGTTGGACTGGGCGCCGCCGCGCGGTCCGAAGTAGTCGGAGGCGCGGCCGATCGCCACCTCCACGCGCCCGGCCTCGTGCGCGGCGAGCAGTTCCTGGGCCATCCGGCCCCGGAGCCGGCCCTTGCGCGTGGTCGCGGCGTCGGGGGTCTCCTCGGTGAAGGGGCGGCCGCCGGGCGGACCGTAGCTGTAGACGTTGCCCATCGAGACCATGCGGGCACCGGTCGCCTCGGCCGCGGCGAGGACGCCGACCTGGAGCGCGGGGAACTCCTGCTGCCAGCGGTGGTACGGCGGGTTGAGCGCCTGGTAGACGACGGCCGCGCCGGCGGCGACGGCGGTGGTGAACGCCGGATCGGCCGCGTCGCCGGCAGCCACCTCGACGCCGTCGGGGACGTCGGCGCGACCGGACCGGTTGACGATCCGGACGGTCTCTCCCTGGCGTACCAGCGCCTCGGCGACGGCCGTGCCCACGGCGCCGGCACCGAAGATCACGTGACGGGGGGTGGTGGTGTGCTTCATGCGCCGACCTCGCTGAGGGAGTCCGAGCCGGGGGTCCGGGTGGGGCTGGTGGTGGGCAGGAGTCGGTGGAGCAGGACACCGGAGAGGGCGGAGAAGGCGAGGGCGCCGGTGGCTCCGAAGACGGTGAACCCCGCTTCCACCCCGACTCCGGCGAGGGTGGTCACCGTCCAGCCTGCCGCCCACAGGGCCGGCATCGCCACCGCCCAGAGCCACGGCAGACGGGTGGCGCGCGGAAGGGCACAGGCCTGCGCCGCGCCGAGCAGCACGCCCTCGACCGCGCCCCTCAGCGCCAGTGAGCCGAGATCGGTGCGGTGGCCGACCAGTGCGGCGCCGATCAGGAGCCCGAGCCCGCTGCCGGCCGCGGTGGCCGCGGACCAGCGCGGCAGGCCCAGCCGACCGGAGGAGACGAGCGCCTGCCCGGCGCCGATCGCCGCCCCGGTCACGGCCCCGCCCACCAGGGCGCTCATCGCGTCGTCGACCGGACCGGCCACCGCGCGGCCGGCGAGTCCGGCGATCGGGAACGCCAGGAAGCCGGCCGTCCACCGGACCCAGTCGCGCACGGCGGGGCGCCCGACGCCGCGGACAGGGACGCGCACGGGGATCACGCGCATGGGGATCCCCTCTGATTTTTGTACGGCGTGCAATTAATGTACGCCGTGCAAAAATAGATCGCCAAGGTTTCGAGTCAGGACGTGTGAGGAGCCGTACGCATGACACAGGACGCGCCACCGGCGAAGCGGGGCCGCAAGCGGGCGGTCCGCGAGGAGGAGGTCGTCGCGGCCGCCATACGGCTGCTCGGCACCCGCGGCGCCGACGCGGTGAGCATCCGGGGAATCGCCGCCGAGCTCGGACTCGCGCCGAACGCCGTCTACACCTACTTCCCGGACCGCGCCGCCGTGGTCCGCGCCGTCGTCGAGCACCTCCTCGGCGAGACCGACCTCGCGGGCCTCACCTCCCCCGACACCCCCTGGCGGGCCCGCATCCACACACTCGCCGCCGACCTGCGCCACCGCCTGCTCGCCCACCCGGGAGCCGTCCACCTGCTGCTCTCCGGCCCGATGGACGGCCCCAACGCCCTCGCGCTCGGCGAAGCCCTCCTCACCGTCCTCGCGGACGCCGGCCTCGACCCGACGGAAGCGGCCCGCGCCTCCTACATGCTGATCGTCCAGGTCCTCGGAGCCATCGCCCTGGAAGCCGCCGAACTCCCCTCCCCCGCACCCGCCCCGCCCATCGACGAGCGGGTCGCCCTCCGCCGGGAGCAGCTCCGCTCCATCCCCTCCGACCACTATCCGCGTACGGCCGAGGCGGCGGACACGATCGCCCGGTTCGTCTCCGACGAGCAGTTCGCGTGGGGGCTCGACCGGGCCTTGGACGGCATCGCGGGGCGGGCGACGGGCTGAGCCGAGGGGCGCGGCGTCGCGGTCGGTCCGGCTGGAGCGGCGACGGTCAGCCCAGTGCCCGCTGGACCGCACCCGCCATGGCGATCTGCCCGTACTGGTTGGGGTGCAGAGGCTTCCCGGTCCCGTTGACCACGACGACGTTCTCCACCCAGCGCTGCTCGTTGGGCCGGCACATGTCGTGCCCGTCGGTGGAGTGGTAAGTGTCGACGAACGTCGCCTTGTTGGCCTGCGCCTGGGTGGAGATCGCGGCGTTCAGCGAGAGTTCGGCGTTGCGCAGGTAGTCGATGTCCCCCACCGCCAGCGGGGTGTTGAACTGGCGGCTCCAGGCGTTGTCCGGCATGATCCGCGGGTAGCCGACCACGACGACCTCGGCGCCGGGAGCGGCCGTGTGGATCCGCTGGATCAGCGCGCCGGCCTTCCCCGCGGCCACGTCGATCAGCTCCTGGATCGTGTCGCCAGGGCCTCCTGACACAGCGCCCAGGCCAGGATTTTTGCCAGATGAGAAAGGCCGCAGGTGATGCCGAGTTCCGCCAGACCGAGGTCGTTGCCGCCGATGGTCAGCGTGACGAGCTTGGTGGTGGGCGACAGGGCGTCGAGTTGCGTGGCGATCACCGTATCGGTGGTGGCGCCGCCGCAGGTCACGTCGGTGAGCGCGTAGCCCTCGGCCTCGGCGACCAGGTGGGGGTAGTTGCGCGTGGAGCGTTCGCACGCGCCGCCGTACTGGTCGGGTCCGGGGCCGGGGACCGTTCGGCAGGTGGGGCGCTCAAGGCGACCGGGAGGTGGAGGCCGGAGTGGGGAGCGGCTTCGGCCTCCGTGGTCGCCGTCGGTCAGGCGGTGGGCCGGCGACGGTCGCGTCCGACCGCGCCGAGCCAGGCCGCGGAGGGCCTGGGGGTGCGGGCGAAGGTGGTGCGGTCGACCTCGATGAGACCGAAGGTGGGGCCGTAGCTTCCCCATTCGTAGTTGTCGAGGGCGGACCAGCGGAAGTAGCCGCGTACGTCGACGCCGTCGGCCATCGCGGCGGTCATGCCGGCCAGGGCGCCGGAGGTGTAGGCGACGCGGCGCGTGTCGTCGCCGGTGGCGATGCCGTCCTCGGTGACGATGAGCGGCACACCGGGGACGGTGGTGGCCGTGTGGCGCAGCGTCTCGCCGAGGGCCTGCGGGTAGAACTCCCAGCCGGTGAGGGTGCGTTCGGCGGCGTCGGGGACGGACAGCGGGCCGTCGGGGCCGATCACGACGCGGGTGTAGGTCTGGACGCCGAGCCAGTCGTCGCCGCGCGCCGCCTCCACGAAGACGTCCTGGCGCGGACGCCTGCAGGCATCGGCCGCCGTCTCCGCGCCCTCCAGCGCCTGGCAGGCCTGGACGGCGACCGACCAGCCCGTACGCACGTGGGGTGCGCGGGACTTGACCGCCTCAACGCCTCGGCGGTGGGCACGGATCAGGGTTTCGGTGAGTCCGGCATCGGGTTCGGGGATGCCCATGGTCGCGAGGTGCTCGGTCGAGCCCGCGGACTCCGTGCCGGTCGACGCCTGCGCGAGGGCGGGGAGGAGCGAGGCCACCATGTTCGGTTCGTTGACGGTGCACACGTGGTCCACGCCGTCGGCGTAGATCGGGGCGGCGGCCTCGACGAAGCGGGCGAACCGCTCGTCGGCGTCCGGGGCGTACCACGAGCCGCGGGCGGCGAACCAGCGCGGCGAGGTGAAGTGGTGCAGGGTCACCAGCGGGCGCAGGCCGCGCTGGTGCGCGCCCTCGACCATGCGGCGGTAGTGGTCGATCGCGGCGCGCGAGATCTCGCCGGGGGCTGCCCAGAGGAAGTCGGCGGGCAGGGTGGAGCTCGGGGCGGTCATGGTGCGTACTCCTGAGAGGTGGGATGAGCGATGCCGGCGGATGCGGCGGGAGGCTGCCGGGGGCAGCGGAGGTCTACGGGGTCAGCGGACGCGGCGGAGGGGCAGGATGCAGAGTCCGCCGGCGAGGGTGAGCACGATGGCGAGGACGAACAGGGTCGGATGCCCGAAGGCGGGCACGACCAGGCTCGCGGCGATCGGGGCGATCAGCTGCGGCATGGTGTTGGCGACGTTGAGGAAGCCGAGGTCCTTGGCCCGGTTCTCCTGGTCGGGCAGCACCTCCGCGACGACGGCCTGGAGCGGGAGTCCCCGCGGGGCTGGGCACCGTTCGCCGGCCAGAGCGGCGGGGGCGTCTTCGAGCCTTCCTCCGGCGGCCAGTTCTCGGTCGTCGGCCAGTTCACCACCGGCCAGGACGGCAAGATCGCCTTCACGCACGCCCCGGGGGGAGACCGGCGCCTTCCGTCTGTCGGCCATCAGCGACGACCCGTTCGTCGCCGCCGTCCCGACCCAGAGCCCCGTGGTACGCGTCCTGCGCGCGTCTCCCCGCCTTCACCCGTCTCTCCGCGCCCCGCACCGACAGGCACAGCGCCCACGTCGAGGGCGGCATGAACTTCCCCGACGGCTGGGCTCCCGGCACCGTCCCGGTGCGCGTCCAGCACTCCCGTGACGGCGCGTCCTGGACCGACGTCACCACGGTCGAGGCCCACCGGTCCGGCGAGGACCACACCTTCTCCGCCGACATCGCCGCACCCAAGTCCGGATTCCTCCGCGCCCGCTTCGACGCGACCGAGTCCTTCCGCGAGGCCACTTCGGACGTCGTGAGGCTTTCCCGCTGACCGAACTCGGATCCGGGATCGGGCCCGGGCCGGGATCGGGCCCGGGACCGAGGTCGAGGTCGAGGTCGAGGTCGAGGACGAGGTCGAGGTCGAGGTCGAGGTCGAGGTCGAGGTCGAGGTCGAGGTCGAGGTCGGTCCCGGGTCCCGGTCACGGGCGTCGGGTGCCAGTCACGGGCGTCGGGTGCCGAGCGCCGACATAGCGCGTAGCCCAACTGGGCAGGTTGACGCCGTGGGTTACCACCATCACCACCGTAGGACCAGCCGGAGATGCCTGGCCAAACGGCCACCCGGAGAAGCCCGGAGCAAGCCCGCTACGCCCCCGCCGACCACGTACACCGAATATCACCCCTCACGCTTTCGGGTCACTGAACCCCATCCGTCCTCCCCACGGACGGCATGGGGTTCAGTGCCGTCCCGGTGGTAGTGATCGCGCCATGTTCAACCAACAGGCACGACTTGCGAGGGCGGCGAGAGCCCGCCGCCGTCACCGACACGGACACCGACCCCGTGGTCGCTCTGACGCGGAGCACCCACAGAGATCCGGCCACCGAAGCCCGTAAACCCCTGGCGGCAAGGCGCTTGTCGCCTCGTGCGTGCCGCTGAACCGGTCCGTGGATCTCCTACGCTTGGCGGTCGATGATCTACGTGGCGGCCGACAGCGTCGTGACCCGCCGTGCGGAACGTCGGACCAAGTGCCCAGTCGGGCGACAGAGGCCTCACGGTCTCCGCTCCTCGTCGCCGTTCGAAAGGAAACTTCATGAATCTGCCTCCGTCGGGCAGGCGCGTCCTGGTCAGTGGCGCGTCCCGCGGGCTCGGGCGCGCGGTGGCTCAGGCGTTCGCGGCCAACGGGGACCGGGTGGCGGTCCACTTCGGCTCGCGCGTCGATGACGCGCGGCTGACCTTGGAGTCCCTCGCCGGTACGGGGCACGTGCTGGTCGGCGGCGACCTGACGAACCCCAACGGAGCGGCAGTCGTCGTCGAGATGGCCACGGAGGCACTCGGCGGGATCGACGTGCTCGTGAACAACGCGGCGGTCAACACCCGTCACCCCTTGGCGGAGACCTCGTACGAGGAGTGGGCGGCGGTCTGGCAGCAGCACGTGGCCGTGAACCTGCTCGCCACGGCGAACCTGAGCCACCTCGCCGCCCGGCTCATGATCGACCAGAACACGGGAGGCCGCATCGTGAACATCGGCTCCCGCGGCGCGTTCCGAGGCGAACCCGACCACCCGGCATACGGCGCCACGAAGGCCGCCGTACACGCCCTGGGCCAGTCCCTCGCGGTCTCCCTCGCCCCGTACGGCATCGCCGTCGCCTCCGTCGCCCCCGGCTTCTTCGCCACCGAGCGCGTCGCTCCCCGCCTGGAAGGCCCCGAAGGGGAGGCCATCCGCCGGCAGAGCCCGTTCGGCCGAGTCGCCTCGGCCGAGGAGGTCGCGGCCTCGGTGCTCTGGCTCTCCTCCCCCTCCGCCGAATGGTCCTCGGGCACGATCCTCGACCTCAACGGCGCTTCATACCTTCGGAGTTGATGAACACACACGAGAGCGGCACCCGCCCCTGCCCGACGCTCCGGGCCGGGGCGGGCGCGGCTGGGGAGATCGACTGGGACATCTCTGGCCGTGGGGTCCGGATCAGTCTCCGGTGGAGCCCCAGAAGCACAGTTCTGCCGGGCGCCCCTCGTCTTCATAAACGACCGTGCAGCAGCCGGAGCCGCGGTCGAACGGAGGGAACCAACCGTCTCCGGCCCGCTTCAAGGCCTGCTCGACAGCATCCCGTCCGGGCCGCGTCGTCCCGAACAGTTCGACGACTTCCGCCGCTTCGACCACCCTCACGTCACCAGGTTCCTCCATGTGTTCCTCGCAACGGACCACGCGCTCGACGTCCAGCACGGAATGCGCCGGCTCCTCCTCCAGCCAACCGCTCGCCACCAGCGCCGCCAGCGTCTCGACGCCTGCTTCCCGGTAGTGCTCGACCTCCTGGGCGAAGACCGTCTCGCGAAGATCGTTCAATGCATCCTGCTCGCTGCACCGGAAAGGCGTGAAGTACGACCATCTGCTCGCTCCCATGCCCGCGAATCCTACTGATGACCTGCGACACAGCCCTCAACGCGTCACCGCAGCGTGATCGCCCGGACAGGCGCTGAGCTTGATGTTCAACCTCGGATCGTCGAACAGGGCTCGAACTTGTGCGGCCTTTCCCCAGTTCGCCGGACGTGCAACGGGCCGGGCCCCG
Source organism: Streptomyces sp. NPDC093089 (assembly GCF_044754405.1). Lineage (NCBI taxonomy): Bacteria > Bacillati > Actinomycetota > Actinomycetes > Kitasatosporales > Streptomycetaceae > Streptomyces > Streptomyces sp. NPDC093089. Next base: position 531,582 of record NZ_JBIVPA010000003.1, on the reverse strand, counting down.
ATTCCGCGGTCAGGGTTGATGCAGCACGGAGGCCGGGAACGTGGGGCTTGCCCGGCTTGCGCCGCCGGGGCCCGCAGCGGGAGCGGATCGGCGGTATGCCCTTCACCAGTGGGAGACGTGCGCGGCTTGGCCCTCTTCGGCGCCTTCGGCCGGCGAGTGACCCGAAGGACCCGCAAGCCTGGCACACCCCGCGTCGTGATCAAGGGGATCCCCTTGTTCGGCGCGGTGGTGACCCGGACCAAGCCACAGGGCTGGTCCTGACGGAAGGTCCGCCACCCACCGTGTCGGGTGTTCGCACGGCTCGTTCCCGTGGTTCGTTCCCGTGGTTCGTTCCCGTGGCTTGCTCGCGCGGCGCAAGGCAAGGGCCTACCGCGCGGCCTAGCCTGGAGGCATGGCAGTGGTGCGATTCGGCGGCGTCGAGGTCGCCTATACGAGGACGGGGCGCGGGCCGGTCGTGGTCCTGGCCCACGGGGCCGGGATCGACGGGCGGATGTGGCAGCCTCAGGTCGAGGCACTGGCGGACGAGTTCACGGTGGTGGCCTGGGACGAGCCGGGCTCCGGCAGGTCCGGAGCGCTGCCGGCGGGGTTCGGGCTCGCGGACTTCGCGCACGCCCTCGCCGCCGTGATCGAGGACGTGGGGCTCGGGCCCGCCCAGGTCGCGGGACTGTCCTGGGGTGGAACGGTGGTCCTGGAGCTGTACCGGTGGCGACCGGACCTGGTGCGGTCGCTGCTCCTGGTGGACACGTACGCCGGCTGGAAGGGCTCACTGCCCCCGGAGGAGGTCGCGGCGCGCGTCGAGGGGGCCGAGCGCATGCTCGCCGCGCCTCGGGACGAGTTCGACCCGACGCTTCCCGGGCTGTACGCCGACGGCCCGCCGGAACGCTTCGCAGCGACGCTGGACGCCATGAGCAGGGACGTCCGCCCGGAAACCATGCGCGCCCAGCTCTCCCTGATGGCCGAGGCCGACGAGACCGACCTCCTGCCCCGCGTCACCGTGCCGACCTTGCTGCTGTGGGGCGAGCTCGACGCCCGCTCTCCCCTGACCGTCGCCCACGCCTTCCAGGAGGCGATCCCGCACGCCGAACTCGTGGTGATCCCCTCGGTGGGCCACATGAGCAACCTCGAAGCGCCCGAGGCTTTCACGGCTGCGGTTCGGGCCTTCTGCCGCGCGAACGCGCAAGACGACCACCCAGGAGGGTGACTCGCCGAGATCGCTCCTTGGAGAGAAGGGTCATGCCCCGCAAAGCGGCGGCTGTCCTGCGTCTGGACGTTGTCTACCGGTCCCGCCTTCAGGACTAACGACGCCGGACCTGACCGTTCTCGCCCCACAGGCGCAGGCAAGCAGCATGCTTCGAGGCAGAACGCGGGCTTCCCCGGATGCACGCTTCTCACCGCGCTCGGCGCCTCCTCAGGCGGCAGGAGGGAAGGCGCTGCGGCGTGCGAAGGCGCTCGTCAGGGCGGACGCGGCCAGGAGGGCGCCCGCCGTCCAGGGGAGGGCAGAGGTGCCGGCGCTGATAAGGATCGCGCTGCCGAGCAGTGATCCGGTGGCCATGCCGATGTTCCAGCCGGTGACCCACAGGGAGTTGGCGGTGTCGGGGTCGTCGGGGGCGGCTCGGACGCCGGCGGTCTGCATCAGGGTGGGGAGGCCGCCGTGGGTGGAGCCCCAGAGGAGGGTGCCGAGGAGGAGGGCCGGCGCGCTGTGGGCGAGGAGGCCGAGGGAGGCCAGGCACAGGGTGGCGAGGTTCAGGAGGGCGAGGGCCGCGGTGCGTAGGTGGCGGTCGGCGGTGGCGCCGGCGAGCCAGACGCCGGCCATGGAGCCCAGGCCGAAGACGAAGAGGACGGTGCCGGTGCCGATGCCCAGGTCCGCCCGCTCCACGAAGGGGGCAATGTAGGCGAAGCCGACGAGCAGTGCAACGAGCAGGGTGCGGCGCGGCACGATCAGCGTCCAGGCGGTGGCCGGTATCGCGGTGAGCGCGGCAGCCAGGGCGTAGACGGTGACCAGTAGCCCGGCGCGGGCTTCGGTCACCTGGAGGTCCGCGCCCTCACGGGCAGCACGCCGGCCGGCAGGGCTTCGGTGAGGATCGTGACGAACGCGGCGCCGGCCAGCACGAGCAGCCCGGCCAGCGGCCAGGGGGAGTTTGCGGTGGGGGTCGCGGTTGGAGACGGAGACGGTGCTGAGGTTGAAGCAGACATTGAGGTTGAGGTTGAGATTGAGGTCATGAGCGGACGCTAAAACCCTCACGTTTACGTGAGGGTCAAGCGACCGTCGAACCCTTTGCCGCCTCATCGGCCTGGGGCGCCCCCGCGGCGGTCCTGGCGGCGCGCAGGTAGGCGTCGATGGCGGCGCGGTTGCGGGTGAGGCAGCGGATGCGGCGGTCGAGTTGTTCGTGCTCCGCCGCGACCTGGTCGAGCATCTGGGCGCAGGGGACCTGGGGCAGCAGGTCGGCGGGGCCGTCGAGGTACGGAAGGATGTCGCGGGTGATCCGGGTGGGCAGGCCGCATTCGATCAGCCCGCGGATCTGCCGGACCACCTCGTCCGCGCCGTCGCAGTAGTCGGGGTACCCGTTGTCGCCGCGCTCGGGGAGGACCAGGCCCTCCTCCTCGTAGTGGCGCAGCGCCCGCACGCTGACCCCGGTCAGCCGGGACAGTTCTCCGATCTTCATGTGGCCCACTCCGCAACGGCTCCGATTGACCCTCACGTCGACGTGAGGGTTTGACGTCACTGCCGCAACGTCACTTCCGAGAAAGGCGCTCCTGTGTCCGAGCCCGGCATCACCGACCGTATCGACCCGGAGGTCCGCGAGGGCCTCCGCGCCTTCCACGCGCTGACCAGCCCTCGCGGCCTGGTCGACTTCGACGTCCCGCGGCAGCGCGAGCTGTACGAGGAGATGAACCGGGTGGCCCTCGCCGCCCTGCCGCCCAACGACCGCGTGGAGTACGAGGACCTCACCGTGCCCGGCCCGGCGGACGCGCCGGACGCGCCCTGGCACTGAGCGCCGATAAGGCCTACAGCTGCCGCCGCATACGGATCTGCCTGCGCAGACGCCAAATCCCGCACAGCATCCCGGAGAAGAAGGACCAGGTGGGCCACCGGCTGGCCCGGGGCCAAGCGGGTGGCCGCCCACCCGCCTTCGATCGCGGCGCCCATGGGCGCCGCAACGAGGTCGAGCGCCTGGTCAACAGGCTGAAGGGCTTCCGCGCCGTGGCGACGCGCTGCGACAAACGCGCCTACGTCTTCCACGGCACCGTGACTGTCACCGCGATCCGTCTCCAGCTCTGCGACTGACGCGCCGCCGTCAGAGCGGCGGCAGTCGGTCCGCAACTGTGGGAGAACGTCGCTCCTCAAGCCAGAAGAGATAGACGCGGAGGTGCGATGCCAGCTCGCCGTCGAGGTAGGCGGCGTACTCCAGGGCAGCGGCGGCCACACCTTGCCCGGCCTTCGCGTCGTCGGCCTCCCAGTCCGACCGCCGGTCCGCCAGATACTCCCTGATCCGCCCTCGGTCGCGCCACCATTCCCGGACCGCTGCCGGCGTCCAGTGGGTGTCGCCGTCACAGCCGTAGCCGGAGAAGACCTCAGCCTCCGCTGCCTCGACCAACCGCTGAAGCTCCTCCGGCGTCCGGGGCTGCCGGTACACGTACTCGGTGAAGTAGTCGGCCTCGTAGAGCACGAGCTCTGGGGCGTGGATACGGCCCGTGCCGCAGTTGTCGGTTTCGGATCCGTAGAACGGCCCGGGCACGTTGAGCCACTTCCGCTCCGACCACTGCCCCAGGAACGCTCCGCGCGCATTGTCGAGCAGAGGCACCGGATCGAAGTAGAGGTCCACGGAAGGAGGTTAGCCACCTGCCGAACGATTCACCAGACACGACCTGGAGGCCCGGAGCCATCCGCGGCAGGGCGGCACGTCGGGCCCGGACGAGGGTCTGATCGTCGACGGCCAGGACGGAAGGCAGCGTCGGGAACACCCTCATGGGAACGGTCGGCCCTCGACGGCGGCGACGCGAGGCTCGCGGCTACGGGGACCGGAGGTCGTGCGCGCTGCCGCTGGTCGGAGTGGGCAGGCTGAGCAGCACCTCGAAGCCGCCTCCCGCCCGGGGGCCGGCGTTCACCGTTCCCTGATAGATCCTTGCGCGTTCGCGCATGCCGATCAACCCGTGCCCGACGTTCGGCCGATCAACCGCCGGAACCCGTCCCTGCCCGTCGTCGGCTATCCGGACGGTGAGGAGCTGCGGCTGGTAGCCGACGGTGACCGACGCCGTGGCGGGCCCCGCGTGCCTGAGGACGTTCGTCAGTGCCTCCTGGACCACCCGGTAGGCACACAGGTCCATCCCCGGCGGCAGCGCGTAGGGCTCTCCGGTGACCTCAAGGTCCACCGGGACACCGGCCTCCCGTACGCGGAGCAGCAGCGCGTCGAGCCGTTCGAGCCCCGGCGCCGGCGCGTAGGCGTCCTCCGCCCCCTCGGTGTCGGCGTCGGTGCCACCGCCGGCGGCCCGTACGTCGTCCGATCCGACGCGCAGCAGAGCCAGCAGACGGCGGAGCTCCTCCAGCGCCTCCCTGCTGGTGGTGGCGATCGTGTCCAGGGCCCGTCGGGCCGTGGCGGGGTCGCCCTCGAACACGTACGACGCCATGCCGGCCTGGAGCGACACCACCGACATGTGGTGGGCGACGACGTCGTGCAACTCCCGGGCGATGCGAACCCGTTCCTCGGTGACGGCCTGCGAGGCCCTCGTCTCCTGCTCGACCTGCAGACGGCGGGTCAACCGGGCAAGCTCGCGGCTGCGTTCGGCGGACCGGCCTGCGCCTCGTCCGATCAGGGCGACGACCGCGGGAAAGGCCACCGCCTGCACCAGTACGGTCTTCATGGAGCCGTTGTCCACGTTGGACAGACCGGCCAGCAGCCAGGCCGCCCCCACCGCCGCGCCACCGATCGGAACGGACCTGCCGGTCCTCGTCGCCGCCACCGTGTACAGGGCCAGCAGCGCCGCGGGGGAATTGACCACGGGCCAGTACCCGCACGCGATGTACACCACCCACAAGGCGACGACGATCGACAGCACCGCCACCGGTGCCATCCGTCGCGCGACCAGTGCCAGGCTCGTCAGCACCGTCAGCAGTGCGCCGGTCGCGTCCATGTCGGACCAGCCGGTCGGCGGTCGCTCCATCCCGAGCAGCAGACTGGTGGTCGCGTACCCCACGGCGAGGAGCGAATCGACCACCAGGGGTCGACGCAGGCCCTCGCCGGGACGGCCGAAGAGTCCCCGATCCGGTCGCATCAGCGAAGCTTACGCCCCCGCGCTTGCTTGATCCACGAGACCGCCGCGGTACTACGACGGACGTCGGCGCCGGGTCGCCGAGACGCGGCGTTGGGTGTTCGGCGTTGGGCGTTCGGCGTTCGGCGTTCGGCGTTCGGCGTTCGGCGTTCGGCGTTCGGCGTTCGGCGTTCGGCGTTCGGCGTTCGGCGTTCGGCGTTCGGCGTTC
>NZ_JBIVPA010000003.1:461341-526010 GCF_044754405.1 Streptomyces sp. NPDC093089 | reverse complement strand
GGGCGTTCGGCGTTCGGCGTTCGGCGTTCGGCGTTCGGCGTTCGGCGTTCGGCGTTCGGCGTTCGGCGTTCGGCGTTCGGCGTTCGGCGTTCGGCGAGGAGGCTACGCTCCCTCCATGACCACAGCCTGGACGGCCGGGGCCACCGGCGTACTGCGGCTTCCCTCTGGCCGGCTCGTCCGCGGTCGGGGACTCCGTCGGCCCCTGCCCGAGGGGCCGTTGCCCACCTTCGCTCTCTATCTCCTGGGCCACGAGCCGCCCTCCGTGGCCTGGGAGGCACGCTGGCTTCGATGGCCGGACTTCTGGTTGCCGACCGACCGCGCGGCCGCCGCGGAAGGGCTGCGCGAGGCGTGGACCCGCGCCGAACACGAGCGGGTCGAAGTCGCCTGTGGCGGCGGGTACGGGCGGACCGGCACAGCCCTGGCCTGCCTTGCCGTGCTGGACGGAGTGCCCAGCCGAGAGGCAGTCGCCTACGTCCGCGAGCACTACGCATCACGCGCCGTGGAGACTCCGTGGCAGCGTCGCTTCGTCGCTCGCTTCGAGTAACAGCCACCTCGTCGGCGCCCCAGCCCCTACCCGACTCGACCCGTCCCGTCACAAACACACCCGCCGTCGCGACCCAGGTGGGGTACACGCCCCAGTACGCCTTTGCCAACACCTCCAAGCGAGCCCACGGACGGGCCCCCGGCACGTACCGTCGGAAGAACTGAACCACCGCCGGGAGAACCGAGCCGCTGCGCGCCTGTACGCGACCCGGCGCATGCGGGCGCGCCTGGGCACGCATGGGCGCCCGCACACGCGAGGGCTGGGGAGGCACACATGTCGGGTCACGAGCCGCGGGTCGTCTACAGCGAGGCCCCTGATCAGGAAGTACGCAGCCTGCGCGTACGCCACTGCCGACTGCGTACCGCCCGAGACGAACCCGTCGCCGAACTGGAAGCGGTCTCCTTCCGGCTGCGGTTCGGTGCCGTGGCCGTGCCCGCGGAGGGCATCGGCGGTGTGGAGACCCGACCCGAGTTCCGGCGCCAGGGGCACATGGGCCGCCTCCTCCGGCAGGCGCTGGCAGGCATGGCGCGGAGGGTCGACGTGGCCTTCGTGTCGGAGGGGATCGAGGGGGCGTACGAGCGGTTCGGCTTCGTCGGAGCCGTCGCCGACGGGCATCTGGTCGTCCCCGTCCGCAACGTCGAGCAAGCGACGGGAGGGGACTGGGACTGGGACTCGAACGCGGCCGATCCGGGCATCCGCAGTGCCACCCCTGCTGATCTGCCCACGATGGTCGGCCTGTACAACACCGCGCACGCCCACCGGCCGTGGACCCACGAGCGGCACGCGGGATGGAACCGGCTCGTTCCCCAGACCACCTGGAAGCCGGGGTCGCGGACCCTGGTCCTGCGGACCGGCCACACCATCAACGGCCAGACCGTCAACGGCCACACGATCAACGGCTACGCCGTACTGGAGGGTCGGGCCTTCGGTGACCCACTGGGCACATTGACCGTGGACGAGCTGGTGGCCGAGGACGCCCCCGCGACCCGCCGACTGCTCGCGGCCGTCGCCCGGCTCTGCTGGCAGCGTCGGCTGGACCGGTTCACGGTACGGGAACCGGCCGACAGCCTCACCGGCCGAGTCGCCCGCCACCTGGGCTGCACCTACGAGCAGCGGTTCCCGCCGAGCGGCGGAATGATGGCCGCAGTTCTCAACCGCCCGTCCCTGGTGCGTGCGCTCGAACCCGAACTACGGCGCCGGACGGGTGGACTGCTCCCGGACACGGCCCACCTCCAGGCGGTCGAGGCACTGTGCGGCGGCGACCTGTTCCCCGACGACCACGCACTGATCCGGCTGCTTCTCGGTCACTGGTCGGCCGAGGACGCATACGTGCACGGTGCGGCGGTCCCCGACCGGTACCGGAGTCTCTGTGCGGCCTGGTTCCCGGGCGGCGGTACTCCGGCGCTGCCTGCTCCCTACGCTCACCGCCTGGACAGGTACTGACTGGTACTGACCAGTACGCATTCGTACGACGTACGCGTTCGCCGCCGATCGCGAGGGCACCGGGCCGCCGCGCGAAGGACTCCCCGGCCGCCCGGCTCCGGGGTGGCCGCGGGGCGGTGTCACACGGCTGGTCCGCCCGGGCCATCCGGCAGTGCCGGGCGCCCGCCGACGCGGGCGATGCCCATCTCGTAGGCGAAGACGACGGCTTGGGCGCGGCTGCGGAGGTTCAACTTGGCCATGAGCCGGTGGAGGTGGGTCTTGACGGTGGAATCGCTGACGCGCAGGTGCTCGGCGATCTCCTCGTTGGCGAGGCCTTGAGCAACGAGCCCGAGCACCTCGATCTCGCGTCCGGTGAGCAGGTTCGTCGCGTCGGTGCCGGGCCGGGCCGCCTGCTGGGGTTGCTGGTCGTGGGTGACGTGCCTCTGGACGAGACGGCGGATGCGGGCCGGGGCGACGAGGAGGTCGGCGGAGAGGGTGGCGTTGACGGCGCTGAGGAGTTGCTCGGGTGGCATGTCCTTCAGGAGGAAGCCGCTGCAGCCGACGCGCAGGGCCGCGTAGACGAACTCGTCCTCGTCGAAGGTGGTGAGGACGACGATGCGCGGGGTCGGGTCGAGGTCGAGGTCGAGGATGCGTTCGGCGGCGGCGAGGCCGCTGAGGCGGGGCATGTTGATGTCCATGAGGATCAGGTCGGGGCGGTGCTCGATGGCCGCGGCTACGGCCTCCTCACCGTCCGCCGCCTCCACGATCGGGCCCAGTCCGTCCACCGTGCGCAGCAGTGTGACGATGCCGGAGCGGATGAGGTGCTGGTCGTCCACCACCAGGATGCGGGCCACGGCGCTCCTCGCCCTCGGGTTTGCTCACGTCACGGTCAAAGGTCAGTCGCTGGTCCGGTCCCGCCCCTGGGGGACGTCCTCCCCCGGGTATGTCTCCTGCTCCAGGGGGAGCCGGAGGCATACCTGGAATCCGCCCCCGGGCATGGTCCGGCGGTCAGCGAGCCGTGCCAAATCTTCGCCCGTTCCCGCATTCCGATCAAGCCGTGCCCGGATCCGCGGACCTCGGCGGCCCTCCTGGGGGCGGCGTGCACGGATCTGTGAGTGCTGATGGGGCCGTGCGGGCCGAAGGCTCCGTGGAGGCGGAAGGGTCCTCAAGGGTGGACGGGGCCTCGTGGGGGCTCGGACTCCCCGGACCCGCCGTGCTCCGGCTTCCCGGCCCCCTCGTGTACGGGCCCCCGGGGCCGGTCCCGTACGGGCTGCCCGAACTCGTCGCGTCCCCGAGATCGTACGTACGCAGGACGACCAGGAGGCGCCGCAGTTCGTCCAGGGTCTCCCGTCCGGCTCTGGCGGCGACGCCGAGTGCTTGGTGGGCGGCGGCGGGGTCGGAGTGGAAGGTGTACTGGGCGAGGCCCGTCTGCAGGGTGACGATGGCCATGTGCTGGGAGATGGTGTCGTGCAGCTCGCGCGCGATCCGGAAGCGTTCGTCGAGCACCGCGCGCCGGGCCTCCTGGCGTTGCTGCTCGTCGAGCAGGAGAGCAAGCCGTCTCAACTCGACCTTGTGCAGGACGAGTCGGCGCTGGGCGAGGCCGACGGCGCAGGCCACGGCGGGAACGATCGCCGCCTGCACGACCGTCACGGGCCAGGGCAGCCGGCCGCACACTCCGCTGAGGGCGATGACCGCGGCCAGCAGCACCACACCGCACGTGACGCGGCCCGACCGTTCCCGCGCGGCGACGAAGACGAGCGCGACTGCCGGACACCAGAAGGTGAGCGAGGGCTGATATCCCAGCAGCAGGTATCCGGCGAACCCCGCGGCCGTCACCACGAGCACACCGAACGCCCATTCCTCCCGCAGGCCGATCGGCAGGGCGATCAGGAGGGTGAGCAGACAGGCCCACAGGTCGAACGCCCGCCAGGGCTCCGGGTGGTGGAAGGTGCCGATCAGGCAGCCGGCCGCGGCGAACCCGACGGCCAGGGCCACCGGCGCCGACCGCGGGCGAAGGGCCTGCAGCGCGGACATCCGGACTCGGTGGATGACGGTCCCCAACTGGTCGTCCCTCAGGGTGAGTCGAACACGGTCACCGGCCTCCCCGGTGGCAGCCCCGCGTCCGGCGCCCGGCTGTCGCGGCCACCAGCGTCGGTGCGGGTCGGCCTCCACGGTCATGACCGGCGGCAGCGCACCCCCGTCGCGCTGCCGCCGGCCCCGCACCGTCGGCGGCCCCCGTGCACGTCAACCCGCGCCGAGCCTCAGCGCGGCGTGGCCGAACGCGCCGCCGTCCGGCGCGCCGGCCGGCGGGTCGACCCGGTCCTCTTACCCTCGCCCACCTCGCCCGGCCTGTACGCAGACAGTAGAAGAGACGGGCGCCGCGGGCATCCGGCAGCAGTCCGACGCCCCTGTCGACTTCCGGAGTCACACGCCCCGTCGAGGTCAACCAGCGCGGCACCGATACCGCGCGGCGGGCCGGCAGTCGTCAACCTGAGGGTTACGGCGCGGGGTGGAAGAGCCGCGGGGGATACGGCAGAAGTCGGTAAGTCGGTGCGGAAGTTCAACCCCGTGTGGGACGTCAACCCCAGCCGGGATCCGTATGGTCTGAAACCACGACGTCCCGGAGGACCACCGGCACCACGTCCGGAGGCAACCGCGGCACGTCATCGCCGATCCGTCCGCAGCGCGCCGACGGATCGGATCATCACCGAAGCCGTTCCGCAGCCCGCAGGTCACGGTCCGCAGTCCGCAGTCCGCAGTCCGCAGTCCGCAGTCCGCATCAGGGAACGGCCGCCACGCATTCGTACACGGGGGAACCACCATGCGCACCACACGCAAGACTCTGAAGACCTGTGCCGCGGGAGCCGCGGCCATCGCCGCGCTGTTCTCGACCGCCGCCTGCGGCCCCGACGACGGGGCCGCGGGCGCGAAGACCCCGCCGTCCGCCGGCGCGAGCGCGAACCCGACGACCGCGAGCCCGTCCTCGACGCCCACCGGCGCGACGGCCTCCGCCACTCCGAGCAGCGGCGGAGGCGGTTCGCAGGGGTCGGGCAACGGGTCGGGGAAGTCGGGCGGTTCGGACGCCCCGGGAGGTGACGGGGCAGATGACGTCGGGGGCGACGGCGTCCCCGGCACCCCGTGCACCGACGACACGTTCACGATCACCGCGTCGACGTCCCCTCACGACTCGCTCCAGCACGTGCTGCTCACCGCCACCAACACCGGCGACAAGGCCTGCGTCCTGGGCGGCTATCCCGCCGTGGTCTTCGAGGACGCCACGCACGAGGCCACCGTCATGAAGTCCCAGCTGGAGGAGTTCCTGGTCCAGCCGGGCAAGAAGGCGTACGCGGGCGTCCGGCTCTTCCGGGTCGGCGCGCCCACGACCGCGGTGAAGCGGATGGGCGTCAGCCTCTCCCCGGAGGGGTACGAGCAGAACGTCCCGCTGCCCGGCGGCGTCGGCTTCGTCAACATCGACGACGACCCCAAGGTCACGTACTGGACTGGCAGCGAGGCCCTCGCCGTGAAGCAGTCGCTCGCCGAGTGACAGTTCCCCGGCCTCGGGTGCCCGTACGGCCCGAGGCCACGAGACCCGCGTCGGCGGTGCCGGTCAGGTGGCGCCCTGTGCGGAACTCACCACCGACGCGGACACCTCGGCCCGTGGCCGTACGCGCATGTGCAGATCGCGGAGTTCGAGGGTCACCGCCGCGGCGAGGCGGCCTCGGTGCCCCGGCACGTGCTCCAGGCGCCATCGCCCGGCAATGGTCGCGAGGGCGAGGGTCGCCTCGACCATGCTGAACGAGTCCCCGATGCACTTGCGGGCGCCCGCGGCGAACGGCAGGAAGGCGTGGCGGGGTGGCCGGGGGTGCTCGTCCGACCAGCGATCGGGGGCGAAGGTCTCGGGGTCGTGGTGGAGGTCGGGCCTGTGGTGGATGAGGTAGGGGCTGTAGGCGACGCTGGTGCCGGCCGGCAGCGCGTACCCGCCGAGGTCCGTGTCGGCGGTGACCACACGCGTGAAGAACCAGCCCGGGGGTCGCAGCCGGAGCGTTTCGTTGATGACCCGCTCGGTCAGCCGCAGACGCGGCAGGTCGGCGTACGTGGCCGGCCCACCGCCCAAGGCATCCACCTCCGCGTGCAGCCGCGCCTCGACCTCGGGGTGGCGGGCCACCAGGTCCAGCGCGGAGGACAGCGTGGCGGCGGTGCTCTCGATGCCGGCGAGGACGAAGGAGACGATCGTGTCGTTGATCTCGGCACCGGTCATGCCGGGGCGGTCGTCCTCGGGGTCGTGCGCCGCCACCAGGGCCGAGAGCAGATCGCCGTAATCGGCGCCGTCGGCGCGGCGCTCGGCGACGATCCGCTCGACGGTGTCGTGCAGCCGGGCCCGGGCGGCGAGGTGGGCCCGGTTCCCGGGGGTGGGCAGCCGATCCAGCGGCGGAATCAGGAACATGCGCTGGTAGAGGCTCTTGACCACCGTGGTCACGTCCTCGACGAGTTGCCCGTGCGCCGTCGCGGGCAGCGCGTCGGAGAACAGCGTGGCGGTGATGATCTTCGAGCTGACCCTCATCATCTCGGCGGGCACATCCAGGACCTGCCCAGGGCTCCAGGAATCGGCCGCCTCCCGGACACAAGTGGTCATGGCACGCGCGTAATCGGGCAGCCGGGCCTGGTGGAACGCGGACTGCGACAGCCGCCTGAGCCGACGATGCGCCTCATGCCGGCAGGACACGACGCCGTCGCCGATCACCTCCCGTAGACGGTCGTACAGCGGGCCGCCCTTGTCGAAGACGCGGTCGTCCAGCAGCGCTCGCCGGGTCAGTTCCGGATCGCAGATCACGACCATCGCGAGCGGGCCGAGCCGGATACGCACCAGGTCGCCGAAGGCCGGCAGCGAGTTCAAGAACGCCAGCGGATCCCTCAGCAGCGGCACGACGTGCCCGACCAGGGGCAGCGCACGGGGAGCGGTGGGGATCGAGCGGAAATCCTTCATGACGCGGTACGGCTCCTCTTGACGGGCCCCGTTGTCAGGCGGCCCCTGCCGAGAGTCCGTCCTGGTGGAGCTCTGGCAGATCGGTAGACCGCCAGACCGCCGAGTCGGGGCCGGCTCGGGCATGTCCCCACGCGTCGTATCTAGCGCAGGCCTGCGACTGCACCCGCGTCCGGCCGGGAAAGGAGCAGGTCAGCGACTGTCAGCCGGGGCACCGTCGGGTTGACGCCATACGGCTCACGGCGTACGGCTCAGGCGTACGGCTCAGGCGTACGGCTCACGGCTTCGCTGGCAGTGGACGGCGGGGAGGAGCCGGGGGCGGGCGCGATCCCGGAATGGGCAGCAGCCGGCGGCGCTCAGCGATGTCGGCGTTTCGGCCACGACCCCTTCCGGACCACGACCCTCGCGCCGCAAGGGTCGGTGCACTCGGCACGAACATACCTTCGCTCCGTCTCGGGGTTCGCACGCCCCGTCTCGGGTTCGCACGGCGTCCGAAAAACGTGTGTTCGACGGGCATGGTCGTGTCGTTGAACCTTCTGACACCCCGAACCCCTCCCACTTGGAGAACCCCGTGTACCCCCTTCCCGGCCCTGTCGCCTCCCCCACCCCCACCCTCGCTCCCACCCCCACCCCCGCTTCCGCTTCCGCTTCCGCTCCCACCGGGCCTCGCCGCGGCGTCGGCGCATTCCGTTCAGCACGTCCGTATACGAGGTGGGGGGCATGAAGGCGACCCCGGACGGGAAGACGTCGCCGCCGGCTGGAGCGGAGGCCGAATCGGCGTCCGAGCGGCTGTTGTTCGGGGGACGGCTCGACTACGACAAGGGGTGGAGCCAGTACCGCGGGACCTGGGTGAAGCTGGGCATGTGGAGCATGGCCGTGAGCTTTCCCCGGCAGGTGGCCGTGGCCGTGCGGTTGGCGAGGCAGGCCGACCGGAGGGCCCTGTACACGGTGGCGGTCAGTGAGGTCGGTCGAGGGCTGGGGCAGGCGTTCACGCTGGTGGCGGTGAACGCGCTGCTGGCCGAACTGCTGGCGGCGGGGGCCTTGGACGACCGGTTGCGGGCGTCGCTGCCGGCGCTGGTACTCGTGTCGGTGATGTCGGTGCTCTCCTCCCTGCTGAAGTCGGCGTCGACCGCGTCGACGGGGGTACTGGAACCGAAGGTGCAGCGGGTCGCCACCGAGCGGTACCTGGGGCTCGTCGCCAAGGTGGAGATGGACGCGATCGAGGACGACGCGTTCCACAAACTCATGGACTCGGCGCAGTGGGGCGCCGACGGGGCACGGCGGATGGTGGGTTACTGCACGGCGGTGGTCGCCTCGGCGATCTCGCTCGTCGCCGCCGCCGGCGTGCTGACGGTGCTGCACTGGGCTCTGCTGCCGCTGCTCGTGGCGATGGCGCTGCCGAGCGCGTGGGGGTCGCTGACGGTGGCGCGGGCGCGGTACACGAGTTGGCACCGGTTCGTCCAGCACGCGCGCGCCGCGCAACTGCTCAGCCAACTGCTCATCGATCAGCGGGCGGCCGGAGAGGTCCGGGTCCATGACGTGGGCCCGTTCCTGCTGGAGCACTTCCGGGGGATGGCGGAGACGAGCGAGCGGGAGCAGACCCGGCTCGCGTGGGTGGCGGCCCGTACGGGTCTGCTGGCGGACGGGGCTCGTGGAGTGGCCACGGTGGCCGCGTACGGGGTGCTGGGTCTGCTGCTGTGGAACGGGCAGATGGCGCTCGCGGTCGGCGGCACGGCGGTGCTCGCGATCCGGGCCGGGTCGGCAAGCATCACGGACCTGGTGCTGCGGGTGACCGACATCCAGGAGGAGTCGCTGTTCGTCGCCGACCTGGAGCGGTTGTGCGCCGAGGCGGAGCGGCGGGCCATCCCGGAGACCGGCGCGGACGTGCCGGAGGACTTCGACGCGATCCGTTTCGAGAAGGTCGGCTTCACCTACCACGGTGCCGAGGAGCCGTCCCTGCGCGAGGTGGACCTGGTCATCCCCCGCGGCCGGACCGTCGCCCTGGTGGGCAGGAACGGATCGGGCAAATCCACTGTCTCGAAGCTCCTGTGCGGCCTGCACCTGCCGGCCGAGGGTCGGGTCATGTGGGGGGACGTCAGCGCCGCTGACGCGTGCCGGGCCCGGATCTTCAGCCGGGTCGCGTTGGTCGCCCAGGACTTCCAGCGCTGGCCGTTCACCGCCCGGGTCAACATCGGCATCGGCCGCAGCAGCGTCGCCATGGACGACGCGACCATCACGGCCGCCGCCGCGTACGCGGGCGCCGACGAGGTCATCGACGGACTCCCTCGCGGACTGGGCACCCTCCTGGCCCGCGGCTACCGGGGCGGACAAGAGCTCTCCGGCGGCCAGTGGCAGCGGATCGGCCTGGCCCGCGGGAAGGCCCGCGAGGGGCAGGTGCTCATCGTCGACGAGCCGACCAGCGCCCTCGACCCGGCCGCCGAGCAGCGCGTCTTCGACCAGATCCACCGGCTCGCCGGCACCGGCCAGACCACCGTCCTGATCACCCACCGCCTCCACAGCGTGCGCCACGCCGACCTGATCTACGTACTCGACGAGGGCCGGGTCATCGAGCACGGCACGTTCGCCCAGCTCATGGATCCCACCGCGGTCCCGGGAGCGTTCCGGGAAGCGTACGAGCTGCAGGCGCGCCAGTTCACGGCCCCCTCGGTGCCCGCACAGGCCGCCCCGGCGACCGGCCCGTCGGTCGAGGCCGGCGGCCTCCTCGGCGAAGGGGATGTGCTGCCATGACGCCCGTCTCCCCCAAGTCACGGATCTCCTTGGTCACGCTCCTCCTCGCCGCGGACTTCGCCGTTCTGCCGACGTCTGTCGTGGCGGGCCCGGCCGGCACCGACACGCGGAACTACATCGCCCGGGCCGAGTCGGGCGGTCACTGGTTCGTGAAGACCTATTCGCCCGGCACCGACCTGGCGAAGGCCGAGGACGCCGCCGCCCTCAGCGAGCACGCGCGCCTGCGCGGTGTTCCGGTCGCCCCCGCCCTGTACACGGCGAACGACAACCGTCTCGTCGCCAGACACCCGTGGCTGTCGATGTCCGTGACCCGGTTCATCCCCCGTACGGTCACGGCGGACGGCCGTCTGACCGGTCGCCGGTGGGAAGCGGTCGGCGAGGCGGTCGGGCGCCTGCACCGCGGGTTCGCCCGACATGGGTTCGCCCGGAGCGGGGTCGGTACGCACGGGGTCGCCCGTCAAGGGATGGGTCGGCACGGGTTCGGCCCTCCTCTGCTCGGCCCGAGGGACAGGTCCGTCGACGTCGCCCGGAGCAGGACCCGGCTGGAAGAACTCCTGTCCTGGTACGAGGCGGCTCCGCCGGTCACCGCGTTCGATCGCTGGGCCGTCGCCACGGCCCACGAGAAACTCGCGCGACTACCGGAGGTGGAGCGGCTCCTGGAGAAGGTCCCTCAGGCGATGGTGTCGCAGCTGGTGCACGGCGACCTGTCGGGCCCGAACGTGCTGCTGAAGGGCGACGAGGTCGCCGCCCTCATCGACTTCGCCCCGCCCGTACGACGTTCCCCGGTGTGGGAACTGGGCCGCCTGGCGCTCGACCCCCGCACGGTACTCACCCGACCGGACTGGCCCGACGGCCTGAGCCGCCTCGCCGCCGCCTACCACCACCGCCACCCCGTCGTGGGAGTGCGGGAACTGGTGAGCGTGGTGCGGTTGACCGCCGCCGCCCTCGCGCTGTCCGTATACCCGCTCAACACCGTCGCCGCCGGTCTCGGGCCCGTCACGCCGTCCCTGGCGGCGTACGCACGAGCCCGTCACCAGGCAGCCGCGGTGCTGCGCGAGCGGCTGGACGAGGCCGAGGAGAGGGTGCGTGACCGCCTCGGCCAGTCCCGCCGCCCTCGCCGCTCCTCGGCCTCCCGACCGCGGCCCTTCCGCCAGCCCGTAGGTACGCCCTCCAACCGCCTCTCCACCCCATGGCCCCGACGACCGCCCCTCGCACATCGAACTTCGTGAGGTTCTGACATGCCGCCTTCCCCCGCCCACATCCGTGACCTGCTCACCCCCTACCTCGACCGGAACCCCGACGAGCGAGACGGCCTGGCCGCGCTGCTCGCCGCCCTGGACACAGCCGTGGGCACCACCGTGGGTGCCGCTGCGAGCTCCGGCCGCGTGAGTGCCATCGGCGGCGATCCGACCAGCCGCACCACCCTCCCCGGACACATCACCTGCAGCGCCGTCGTGATCGACGCCGACGCGCGTGTCCTGCACGTCCTGCACAGAGGGACCGGGTTGCTTCTCGCGCCGGGCGGCCACGTCGACGCCGGCGACGTAACCCTGCTGGCCGCGTGCCTGCGGGAGCTCAAGGAGGAGACCGGGATCCCGGCCTCCTCCCTCGCCCTCACGCGGGAGTTCCGGGAGGGGCCGATCGACATCGACGTCCACACCATCGACGCCGACCCCGCCAGAGGCGAGCCGGCGCACCAGCACTACGACTTCCGCTTCGTCTTCCAGCTCGCCACCGACGACGTACCGCGACTCACGCTCCAGGCCGAGGAGGTCGACGGCTCGGTCTGGCTCCCCTTCGACAAGGTCTCCTCCCCCACCCTGCGGGCCAAACTCGTCGCCTCCGGGCTGGACGGCACCCTCCGGCCGCTGAACGCCAGCGCGCTGATCCACGACGGCGACGGCCGGTACCTGCTGCACCTCCGGGATGCGAACAAGCCCGACATCTGGGCGCCGGGGGCGTGGTCCCTGCTCGGAGGCGGCAGCGAGCCGCAGGACCTCGACCTGCTGGACACGATGCGCCGCGAGCTCATGGAGGAGGCCGGGCTGGAGATCGAGGACCTCCGGCCGTACGCGGTCGAGGTCGCCACGGGTACCGCCGGCATCCGCGTGCCCATCCAGATCTTCACCGGCCGCTGGAGCGGCGACCCTTCGACGCTGCCCCTGACCGAAGGTGTGATGCTCGCCTGGGTCCACCCCGAGAAGTTCCCCTTCATGACCATGCCGCCGTCCACGAGGAGCCTTCTGGAGCGACACGTGGCCGAACATCCCGCCCCCGTCCCCGCCCCTGTCTCGTGGCCGGGTGCGGTCGCACCGACAACGGCTCCGCCCGGCACCGTGCCTCACATCCTCGGCGTCCACCTCTATCTGGAGCGCGACGGGCAGGTCCTCCTCGGCCGCCGCCACCCCGATTCCAGGTTCGCGGGCGGGCTCCTGCACACCCTGGCGGGCCACTGCGAGGCCGAATCCGCGACGGCGTGCCTGGTACGAGAGGCATACGAGGAAGCCGGGCTGGTGATCGACCCGGCCGACCTCGCACTCGTCCACACGGTCCACCTGGTGGTACCGGGGAGGGTACCGAGGCTTCAGCTCTTCTTCCGCGCCAGCCACTGGGAGGGCGTACCGGAGATCCGCGAGCCGGACAAATGCGTCGGCTGGGGCTGGTGGAACGCCAAGGACCTGCCCAAGCCGATCGTCCCCTACACGCGCGCCGCGATCGAAGGCATCCTGGCCGGCCGCCCCTACACCGAGCTGGGGTGGGCACGTTGACCGACTTCGCCACCGTCGGCCCCGCATACACCGCCCACTCCCGCGCGGCGCGGGGCCGCCTCCGCCACGATCTCGTCGCCCGCCGCCTCCTCGCCGAACTTCCCCCCGATCCCGTACGGATCCTGGACGCCGGCTGCGGCGACGGCGAGATGACCCTCAGGCTCGCCGCAGCAGGACACCACGTCACCGCGGCCGACCCGTCCACCGACATGCTCGCCAGGACGGCCCGCCGCCTCACCGCCCGCCCCGAACTCGCTCAGCGGGTACGGCTCCTCCAAGTCGGCATCGACGAACTGCCAATCGCTGGTGAGCCCTTCGACGCGGTCTGCTGCCACGGCGTACTGATGTACCTGGCCGACACACCGGGCTCGTTCACCCGGCTGGCCGCGCTCGTCAGATCGGGTGGCCTGCTCAGCGTTCTCACGAAGAACAGGTCCGCCATCGGCTTCCGCGAGGCCCTCCGCGGCGACTACCCGGCGGCGCTCCACCTCATCGAGCACGGCGCGGACACGAGCATCGGCAACCTCGGCCTGGCCACACGAGGAGACACGGCCGGCGGACTCGACCGGCTCGCCGCCGAGCACGGCCTGACACCGCTGAACTGGCAGGGCATCCGGGTCTTCACCGACCACCACGACGACGACTGGACCCCCGACGCCGACACGTACACGCAGGCGCTGGAGACCGAATGGGCCGCGTCGACCCGCGACCCGTACCGGCACCTCGGACGCCTCGTCCACACGCTGGCTCGCCGCGGACCGGCGGGGGTGACGCCGTGACGACCACGACGGCGACAACGACCGCGACCACCTCACCGCGGCGGAGCAGTACACCGAACTGCCTGACGCCGCGGTCGCCGCGTACCGGGCGGACCCCTGCCGTGGGATTTCCTCATCGGCGAACGCCAGGATTCGAGAACACGGCGTTCACCGTGCTTCCGCCCCGGCGCCCGGGAGGCAGCGAGTGAGCGGCGAGCGCCACACCGTACCGGTGGACGTGCACCTGATCGCCGTCCGGGAGGGACGTCAGGGCCCGGAAGTGTTGCTGTCCCGGCGGGCCGGGGACGTGTACGCGGCCGGTCTCTGGCACGCGCCGTCGGGCCACGTGGAGCGGGAGACCGTCGTCACCGCCGTCGTGCGCGAGACGCGGGAGGAAACCGGTCTCGTCGTGGACCCGGCCGACGTACGCGCCGCCGTCACGGTGCACCACCGGCCGCCCGGTGGGCGAGAACGTGTCGGCTTCTTCTTCGAGGTGCGTCGCTGGCAGGGCTCGCCACGGGTCGCCGAACCGGACAAGTGCGACGCGATGGGGTGGTTCCCGCTCGACGCCCTGCCGGATCCGATGGTCGCCTACTGCCGCGCCGGGCTCGACGCCTACCGGGCGGGCGCGCCGGTCGCCTTGCACTTCCAGGACCCCGACGACGGGATCGCCTACAGCCCTTCCCCCGGCCATGACCCGGGCCTCGACCGCCTTCACCTTGTCCCGGCCGCCGGGCCTGCGAAACGCAGGGCGGAGCCGAAGCCCAGGGCGAGCCCGGAACGGGCTCCTGGCCCGTACCTGGCCCGGCAGGGGCAGGGGCAGGGGCAAGGGCAGAGGCAGGAGCAAGTGCCCGGCTTGGCGCCGACGCCGTGCTCGGAGCCGGTGTCCTCCCCGCAGCAGGAACCCACTCCCCCGCGGGCGGTGCGCGCCTTCGCCGAGCGTGCCGTCGGCCGTATCGCCGCGTGGACGGATGTCTCCTGGGCCCGGGAGAACAGCCGTGTATGGCGGGCCGCAGGCACCGGCGGTGGCCTGTGGTTCGTCAAGATCCACCAGAACCCCAAGTTCCACCGCAGGGAGACGGACGCACTACGCGGATGGGTGCCGGACCTGGGCGACGCCGGGCCCCGTCTCGTGGCCGCCGACCCCGAGCTCCTGGCTGTCGTGGTGACACCCGTCGAGGGCCGGTCCCTTCACGGTGCCGTCCTCTCCGCCGCCGAGGAGGCCGAGGTCCTGCGGTCGATCGGCGTACTCGCGGCCCGCATCCACGCGAGTCCGCTTCCACCCGAGCCCCGACCTTCTGAAGCGCCACCGACCGACCCGTACGACCGCATGGAACGCCACCTTGCAGCAGCCCGACCCCTGCTCGAACCGGGAGACGAGGGAGAACCGGGAGACGAGGAATGCGTGCGCCGGGCCGTCGCGGCGGCTCAGGAACTGGCACCGCTCGAACACGTGGTGACCCATGGCGACTTCCAGTACCGCAACCTCTTGCTCGCCGCTGACGGCACCGTGCGCTTCATCGACGTCGAGCGCAGTGAACCCCACACGCGAGTACGGGACCTGACGCGCCTCATCGACCGCTTCGACGGCCGGCCCGACCTCGCCGAGGCCTTCTTCGCCGGCTACGGTCGCCCGCTCACCGCTGCCGAGGAGACCCATCTGGCTGCGAGCACGGCGCTGGACGCGGTCTCGGGCATCGCCTTCGGAACCCGCGCCGGCGACCCGGAGCTCGTCGAGCGCGGCCGCCGCACACTCGCACGCCTTCGCGCGGGCGCCCGCTGGCCTTTCTCCCACCTCCCTCAGGTCGGAGACCACACGATGAGGACGATCGCATCAGCGGAGGACTGGAGCACGAGATGATGAGCACGAACGACGAACGACGAGGTCAGGAGCATCCATGGCGAAGCGGGTCCACCAACCCCGTGAGGACGCAGAGTTCGATTTCATCCTGAGGATGAGCAGCACCCCGGTTCTCGCGTACTTCACCGGCACATGGCCCAAGGCCATCGAGCCCAGCCGGACGATGGACCTCGTCGTGGGTGGCATCGCCGACGAGTACGCGGACCGGCTGACGGCGGTCCGCGTCGACATCACGCGCTGTCCCGACACGACCCGGCGCTACGAGATCACCGGGGCGCCGTCCTATGTGTTGCTGAAGGAAGGCACGCCGGTGGCCAGTGGCACGGGGCCCGCGAGCACGTCCGAAATCCGGGAACTCGTCGAAACCCATCTCTGAGCGCTGCCGATGGTCTCGACGTCCAAGCCCCGGCGAGCGCCGGGGCAGCGCGGCAGGGGCAGGGCGGCAGCGGCAGGGCGTGGGATAGTTGATCATGCCTGTGACCAATCCGTGGCTGGCCGGCCCGTCACCGAAGCAGCGTCTCGATCGTGAGCGGCTGGAAGAGCGAATACTCCATCTGCTGTCGTCGCAGAACATGTGCGTGATCGCGACGGCGGGACCGGAGGGGCCGCTCGCGACTCCGGTGCGTTACTTCCCTCTCGACTTCGCGGTGATGTTCTCCACGGCAGCTGGTTCGCCGAAGATGAGGAACCTCGCCGCGGACCCCCGGGTGTCGGTGGGGGTCTTCGCCCCGCTGGTCGGACAGGCCAGCAGCCGAGGTGCCCAGCTCTTCGGGAAGGCCCGCGTGCTGTCCGAGGACGACCCGGATTTCGAGCACTACTGGCCGGCGTTCCGCTGGCAGTCCGATCACGTCGAACGGTCGTGCGCGCTCGACGAGCCGCCTTCGGGGCCGCTCGTCGTGATCGAGGCCGAGCGGATCGTCTACACCGAGCACTGGCTGCGCCGCGAGGGTTTCGCGCCGCGTCAGTTCTGGACCCGCTTGGACGAGTAACCCGGGATGCCCCGACGCCAAGTGTCGGAGCGGGGGCTCCGGCACGCACCCTCCGTGAGGGCGGTGGTCAGGAGTGCGGGGGACCTCATGAAGCAGATCGATGGGGCGATTGACGAGTATCTGCCACGATCTGCGGATGGGTGCTTTGAATGCGGCGGCAACCAGGGTCGCCGGAGGAGCCACCGTGACGTTCCGGCCCAGCGGCTCGTCGATGGTGCCCCTGATACGTAGCCGGCAGCAGGTGGTCGTGGCTCCGGTCGACCCGACGAAGGTGACGGTCGGGGACATCGTCCTCGCCCGCGTCGCCGGGACCGTCTACTTGCACGTGGTGTCCTCGGTGGACCCGGCCAGAAGGCGGGTCCAGACGACTCCCCCTGATCGACCGGAAGCGCCGGCCGTGCCGCCCCGCGCTCCCGGGCCGGGCCCAGATGCGTCGCCGGGAGCGACCTGACCCGCCACGACGGATGCGTCACCGATGCCCGTGGGCCCACCACGCCCTCGACGTTCCACCGCCTACGGCGAGCGCAACCTCACTGGCGACGCACGGTGAAGTAGTCGTACGCAGTGGATTCCGGACCGCCGACGGTGACGGTGAGGAAGGTGCGGTTACGGGAGCGGGCGGTGGCCATGCTCATCGGGGAGTCGGGCATGACCCAGCAGCGCCTGTAGATCTCACTGGCGGGTGGACACGGGGTAGGGGACTCGGCCGTGACGAGCACCGAGAGCGGGTCGTCGGGCCGCTCCCAGTCGAGGTCAATCCCGGGCCCGTCGAGCACGGGCGAAGGCAGCTTGCTTCCGTCGGAGGTGCGACCCCCGTGGCGTAGGTAGTCGAGTGCGTACGTGATGGTGCCCGCCGCGTGCGGTACGTCGCGCCCCTTGCCGTCCTGAGGCCCCCAGACCGCGATGTCCGCCTCGCGAATGCGCGGCAGCGCCTCGGCCACGCTTCCCCGTACGCCGAAATAGGCGACAGCACGCATGCTGCACGTCAGCACGTACGGAGGCCGACCGCTGTCGAAGACCGACCCTTCGCCGGACCTGACGCACGAGTCCGTGACATGCGCCCGTACGAGTTCCAGGCCCTCCACGGCCCCCATCCGCTCGATGAGCTCCCGGATCTTCCGCTCCTCCGCCGATCTGAGCTGCTCCGTCGCGGGCAGCGTCGTCCGCGACCGCAGCTCCTGATCCGAGGGCGCGACGGAGCACGCCGTCGCCACCCCGAGGAGCGCCGACGCCCACAGAACCATCCCCGCTCGCCGACCACGCCGCGGTGGCAGCCTCGTGGTGTCGGGCCAGGGAGCGCTCGACCTCGGGCCGTCGTGGCGTCGCGGCTCACGTACGTCCGCGTCCTCGGCCGCGGACGAATCCGTTCGGCGGACCATCACGCGATACGTCGCTCCGCGGGCACTCCCGCACAACTCGCGGAGGGCGGAAGCGAATGCGCGGGGCGGATCACCCATCGCACCCAGCACTGATCGACTGCGTCCCATCGCTCCCCCGTGCACGTGCCGACGTCCTTCAGGACTCAACCCGAGTCGGGACACAGCTCACAAGACGGAAACGAGCCGTGCCGGGCGTCGGGAAGCAGGACACGAGATTCCGCCCCTTCGTCCGGCAGGCACTCGCCGGACGAAGGGGCTTCCTCAGCGCCAGGTAGAGTCAGCGCGACACAAGAGAAGAGTTCGCATGGACTCCCGCATCCCGCGGCTGCGACGCAAGCTGGCACGCATCCCGTACACGCCCGACCGAAGCCACTCCTTCGGCGAGGAGCGGCACCGTTTCCGCCTCGGCCCCCGTCTACCTGAAGCCCGGGTGGATGCCTTCGAAGTCGAGCACGACGTAGAGCTCCCCCGGGCCTATCGGGACTTCCTCATCGACTTGGGCGGCAGCGGTGCGTCCCCGTACTACGGGCTGCTCCCGCTGGAGGACTGCGCCCTCTTCACGATGAAACCGGCAGTTCCCGGCACAAGAACGCGATCATTCAGGCGAGCCCATCGGTACACCCGGACCGGCGACCTCTTCCTGCACGTCGTCGAGCCCGGCTGCACCGATCTCGTCCTCGTGGGCGTGACCGGCCCCCTCACCGGGCGCGTGATCATCGGCAACGTCGACGGCTTCTGGGGCCCGAACGTCTCCTCGGCGCCCGACTTCCTCTCCTGGTACGAACGTTGGCTCGACCACATGGCCGCCGGCCGCGACAACCGAGCCCTGCAACTCACCTCACCGCGCCTCCACGTGCCGGAACGACGTTGAGTCATTGCGGGAGCGAGAGCGGCGTGCCACGCGCCGGCCGGAAGGCCAGTCTTGATACAGGGCGCGCGGGGATAACCAGTTGACGGGGTCGGCACAGTATTTGACATGGTTACGGACATAAACGGGTTTCTTGAATACCGAGCGGCACAGGGCGGCCGGGGGGCGACCTGGTACCCGGCGCACGACCTCGCCTCGCTGTACAAGGGCTGTGACTACGACGCCTTCGGCTGTCTCTTCGGCGTCCGCAACTACGCGAACTTCCGCCCCTTGGCCGCGTACCGGGGCCTGCCCGGCGACGTCTCGGGCTCCGTGAGCGTACGGTCCGCGCAGCTGACCGAGTGGTACGGCGAGGGCGGCTTTCACGACACCACATGGATCACGTGGGCCGAGGTGAAAGCGATCGACTGGGACGAGCGGGCGGAGAAACCCGACAGTCGGCTTCATCAGTACCGCCGGACCCCGGACGGGCTCAGGTTCTCGGGCAAGGCCTCCTGGAGCCGTGAGTTCGCCGAGGCTGTCGATCTCGGACCGGGCGAGGTCCGTCTCGCACCGGGCGAAGCCCGGGAGTGGCCCGAAGGGAGCGAGTGGCTCGTCGGGGACACCCTCTACAGGTCGGTCACCCTCCGCCGCGGGGACGCCGTTCCCGAAAGTGAGTGGCAACCCGTCTGGAAAGCCATGGAGACGCTCGCGGCGCAGCACGGTGACGACAACGTGCGCCTCGTCGTGTGGTTCGACAGCTGAGCAGGTCTCTGCGACCGCGCAGCGCTGGGCACCTGACTCAACTCACCTTGCGGACCACTGGCTGAAGCCCGGGCCGTCGGGGTGTGACTCCGCCCCTGTGCGGAGAGGCGCAGAAGTGTCTTGCGCCCGGCAGGTGCCTGCAGTGGGGTGTCCCCCATGAAGAAGCGAAGTGTCGCGGCAGTGACTGCGGCTCTGGCCGTGGCACCCCTTCTGGTGGCGGGTGCGCCGGGGCAGCGTGCGGTGGCCGCTGAGACCGGGGGCGGTGGTGCCTCTTACGGTGTCGAGGCGGGGCTGGTGGGTGGAGTGGACCTGGATACGGTGACGATCCCGGAGTTGCAGGCGCGGATGAGGCACGGGGAGCTGACCTCGTCGGGGCTGACGATGGCGTACCTCCAGCGGATCAAGGCTGTGGACCCGAGGATCAACGCGGTGCTGCGCACGAGCCCGACGGCCATGAGTCAGGCGGTGGCGAGTGATGTGAGGCATCGCCTCGGGAAGGTTCGTGGTCCGCTCGACGGCATTCCGGTCCTGTTGAAGGACAATGTGAACACGCGGGACATGCCGACGACTGCGGGTTCGCTGGCGCTGGCCGGGAGTCCGCCGGACGCGGATGCGGTGCTGGTCGGGAGGTTGCGTGCGGCGGGGGCGGTGATCCTCGGCAAGGCCAACATGTCGGAGTGGGCCAACTTCCGTGCCGCGAAGCCGACGTCGGGTTGGTCGGCGGTGGGTGGACAGACGCGTAACCCGTATGTGCTGGACCGTAATCCGTGCGGATCGTCCTCCGGTTCGGCTGCGGCGCTCGCGGCGTCGTTGGCGCAGGTCGCGATCGGCACCGAGACGGACGGTTCCACCGTGTGTCCGGCCGGGATGAACGGGGTCGTCGGCCACAAGCCCAGTCTCGGACTGGTCAGCCGGTCGGGGATCGTCCCGATCTCCGCCGAGCAGGACACGGCAGGCCCCATGGCGCGCAATGTCATCGACACCGCGATCACCCTCGCGGAGATCAGCGGTCAGGACGCCACGAGCACCCGCGGCGCCTTCGGTCCCACGGAGGCGGTCACGCGCCCCTCCACTCTGCGCGGCAAGCGGATCGGTCTGTGGCGGCTGCCCTCGCTCGGCGCGGACGTGGACGCCCTGATGACCCGTACCGCCGCGCGCCTCCGTGCCGCCGGCGCCCAGGTCGTCGAGGTGACGCCGCCGTACCAGGCCAGGCTCGCCGAACTCGAGTTCCCGGCGCTCCTGAGCGAGTTCCACCGCGACATCGACGCCTATCTCGCCTCCCGCAACGGGCCGCGCGACCTTGCCGCACTCATCGAGTTCAACCGCACGCACCCGGCCGAACAGACCTGCTTCGCCGGCCAGGAACTGTTCGAACTCGCCCTGGCCGCACCGTCGACCACGGATCCTGGCTACCAGGCCATGCGCGCCGAACTGAACGACCTCTCCAAGCGCTCCATCGACGAGACCATGGCCACCCACCGCCTGGACGCCATCGCCTCTCCCGCCAACCCGCCCGCCTGGACCACCGACTGCGCCCGCGGCGACAACGACGTGATCCCCTCCTCCACCCCTGCCGCCGTCGCCGGCTACCCCTCCCTCTCCGTCCCCGCCGGCTTCGTCGGCGAACTCCCGGTCGGCCTCCTCCTCATGGCCGGCAACCACCAGGACGCCGAACTGCTCTCCCTGGGCGCGGCGGTGGAGCAGCTCCTCGACGCCTGGCGTGCCCCGAAGTACCTGCCCTCACCGACTCCCGCCACGACGACTGACTGACCGGGTGGCGTGCGAACGGGGCCGGGCTGCTTTCTGGGTCCAGCCCCGTGCGTTGCGCGACTGAAGGCGGGACGACCTGTACGCGCTCGCTTCCCGCCGCATCGCAGGCGCCGGCCATACCCGCAGGCGGTTCACGGGCTGGCCGGCTCGGGTCGCTCGGGTCGCTGGCAAGCGGCGATGTCAGAGGCCTCTGAGACGATCACCGTCATGACCGACCTCGATGACCTCCTGCGACGTGTCGCCCTAAGAGCCGCATCCGACGCCGAAGACCTTCCCACCTGTGTCAGCGAAGAGCAGGTTGCCCAGGCCGAGGCGCAACTGGGCTTCACTCTTCACCCCCTCCTCGTACGCCTGTACCGCGAGATAGCCGATGGCGGGTTCGGGCCGGATTACTGTCTGCTGCCGCTGCTCGGACCGGGCGCGAGCGTCGTCGGTGAATTCCTGGAGCGCCGCGAAGCCTCCTCCGGGGCGCGGTACCCGGAGTGGCCGGACGGTGTCGTACCCATCCTGACCTGGGGCTGCGCGATGTACGCCGGCGTTGACTGCTCAAGCGAGGACGGCCAGGTCCTGCTCTTCGAGCCGAACGCGTACAGCGGCGATTCGTGGGAGGAGTGCTGGTTCCTCGACTCCACCGGCCTCGCGGCGTGGCTGGAGACATGGCTCGCGGGAACCGGCTGGTTCGACGAGGAAGCAGCCGACCGAGACGACGTCGTCGAACCGCGGCCCTGGGACCAAGCCGCAAGCCGCTTGTCCCCCGTCGCCTCCTAGAACTCCGCAACACGATGGCCCGCGCCCTTCTGCTCATGCCCACATGTCGCACCGTGCCGGCACCGAAGGCAATCGATGGGGAAACCGGCGCCGTCGGGGCTCCTTCCGTACGCCGAGTTCACCGCCTGGGAGTCGTCCGGGCGGGGACTCATGGGACATGGCCCGGCACCCGGCTCAGGTTCCGGGGAGGATACGGCGCGTTTCGTAGGCCCACATCGCGATCTCGACCCGGTTGCGGGCGCCGAGTTTGGCCATCAGGCTGGCCAGATGCGTCTTCACCGTGCTGAGGCTGATGTGCAGTGCATCGGCGATCTCGGTGTTGGTCAGCCCGCGAGCGACGGCGAGGAGCACCTGCTCCTCGCGGGCGGTGACGGGGGAGACCGGCTGGGCCACGGGCCGGCCGGCGGGCAGGTCCGCGAATGCCTGGAGCAGACGGACGGTGACGCTGGGCGCGATGAGCGCCTCACCGTCGGACGCCGACCGTACGGCCTGCGCCAGAAGGTCCGGTCCCGTGTCCTTGAGGAGGAATCCGCGGGCGCCGGCACGCAGTGAGCCGTAGACGTACTCGTCGAGGTCGAACGTGGTGATGACGACCACGGCCAGCGGGTCGGCGACGCCCGGGCCGGCGACCAGCCGGGTGGCCTCGAGCCCGTCGAGTACGGGCATGCGGATGTCGAACAGGCAGACGTCGGGGCGCAGTTCGCGGGCCAGACGTACCGCTTCCCGCCCGTCGGCGGCCTCGCCGACCACCTCGATGCCGGGCTGGGCGTTCAGAATGATCCGCAATCCGGTACGGATGATCGTCTGGTCGTCAGCGACGAGGACGCGAATGGACACCGCTCTTGCTCCTCGCTCTCGGCAGTTCGGCTTCGACATGCCAGCCCCGGTCGGTACCCGGGCCGGCTCGTAGTGTGCCGCCGAGCAGGGTCGCGCGCTCGCGCAGCCCGGTAAGTCCGTATCCGTCGCGACCCCGGCCGGTGCGCCGGCCGTTGTCGCGCACGCTCACCCGTACCGTGTGCCGTTCCGCGGCGACCCGCACGACGAGCTCGGTCGCGTCGACCGCATGGCGCAGCGCGTTGGTCACCGACTCCTGCACGATCCGGTAGACGGCCGCGTCCACGGCCGGGGGCAGCGCGTCCAGTTCGCCGTCGAGCCCCAGGTCGACCCTGAGGCGACCACCCGGGGTGCGCACCAGGCGCTCCAGATCCGCGACTCCGGCAGGGGGCGCCAGCTCGGCGCCGACCCCGCGGTCGCGCAGCACGGCGACCATGGCGCGCATTTCCTCCAGCGTGCGCGCCCCTTCCTCCTCGACCCCTTCCAGCGCCTCGACGGCGGCGGACGGGTCGGCGCCCGCGAGCACCCGGCCCGCCTGGGCGATGATCACCATGGCCGACACGTGGTGGGCCACCGTGTCGTGCAGTTCCCGGGCGAGCTGCTCGCGCTCGCGGGAACGCACCTGATCCAACTGCCGCTCGCGAGCGGTCACCCGGAACCGCACGGCGGCCCCGACCACGCCGGGCAGCATCAGGAAGACGATGCCCACGATCTTCTCGACGACCGGGGTGTCGTCCATGACGACACACAGTGCGCCGACCGCGAGGATCACCGCGCCCCCCAGCACGATCTCGCGTCCCGATCCCCACCGGGGCAGCGCGTACACCAGCACGAGCACGACCGTGCCGGTGTACAGGCCGACGGGCTCGCGCGGTGCGGCGACGAGCGAGGCCACCGGAAGCAGGGCCACCGAGCCGAACGCCAGCGTCACCATCGCCAGCGGGCGGGTCCGTCGCCACAGGGGCAGCAGGCACAGCCACACGGCGAGCACCACCGCCACCGGCCGCCACACGACGTTCTCGCGCAGGGTGGCCTCCAGCGCCACACCGGCAAGGCCCGCGGCGAGCAGTGCCCAGTCCCGCCGCACCCGGGCGGGCGCGTCGGGCGGCCGGGGTTCGGTCCACAGGGTTCGCAGGTCGTCTCGGAGCACGGTTCTCAGCCTAGGGGCCGCGGCGTGCCGCGCATCGGCCGAAAGGACGGGTCGTCACTCAGCCCCGGGGCCGACGGATCCGCGGCCCGCGGGCCGATGCCGCGGAGCGCCGTGGCGACGAGCCTCGTCATCGGCGGCCGTACAAGGACGGCCGACGAGGTGGTTGGAGGACCCGATGCTCTCGAAAGCCCTGTTGCGCCTGGGCGCAAGCGCCGCCCGCCATCCCTGGCGGGTGATCGCGGCATGGCTGGTCGCCGCCACGCTCGCCGTCCTCGCCGCCGTCGCCTTCGGCGGGCGGACCGCGGACTCGATGACCGCTCCGGGACTGGACTCCCAGCGGGCCGCGGAACTGATCGAGCGGGCCGGCACCGGCCAGGAGGGGATGACCGCCCAAGTGGTCGTCACCCCCCTCGACGGTACTGCGACGTTCTTCGACGACGACGGCGCGCGCACCGCTCTCACGCGGCTGCAGACCGAGGTGAAGCGGCTGCCGCACGTGCTCGGCACGAGCGACCCGGCGGGGGCACTCGACGCGGGCGGGGACACCGCCGTGCGCGGCGGCCTCGTCTCGGCCGACGGGCGGATCGCGGTCGTCCGGGTGCAGTACCCCGACCAGAGCCGGCTGTCGGCCGAGGACCTCGACGCCCTCGTCGATCTCGGCGACCGGCTGCGCGCCGAACTGCCCCTGCGCATCGAGATGGGCGGGAACCTCTTCTACGCCTTCTCCGACCCCGACGGCGGCGTGAGCGAGCTGATCGGCCTCCTCGCCGCGGCCGCGATCCTGTTCCTGGCGTTCGGTTCGCTCGTCGCCGCCGCGCTGCCGATCGGCATGGCGGTCTTCGGACTGACCGTCGGGGTCGCCACGATGACGGTACTGGCGGGGGTCACGGACGTCCCCGCCTTCGCACCGGTCCTGGGCAGCATGGTCGGGCTCGGAGTGGGCATCGACTACGCGCTGTTCGTGCTCGCCAGGCACCGGGAGTACCTCGCGCGCGGGCTCGATCCACAGGCGGCGGCCGGACGAGCGGTGGCAACGGCGGGGCGGCCGGTGGTCTTCGCCGGCGGCACCGTCGTCGTGTCGATCCTCGGCCTGGCGGTCGCGAACGTGCCGTTCATGACGGTGGGCGGGGTCGCCGTCTCGATCGTCGTCCTGACGATGGTGCTCGCGTCGGTGACGCTGCTGCCGGCCTTCCTCGGCGCGGCGGGCCCGCGCCTGGCCCGGGCCGGCCGGATCGGCCGGGTTCTGCAGACCAGGAAGCCGGGCCGACTCGCCCGGAGGCGGGACCCGGCGGCAGGCGCCGCCCACGCCGCCGGGTGGCGTCGCTGGATCGGGCACGTCAGCCGGCACCCGGTGCCGTACGCGGTCGGCGCGGCGGGGCTGCTGCTGACCGCGACGCTGCCCGTGCTCGGCCTGCGCGTCGGCCTGCCCGACGACGGCTCACTGCCCCACAGCCGTACCGAGCGCCGGGCCTACGACCTCGTCGCCGAGGGGTTCGGCCCGGGCACCAACGGTCCCCTCGTCATCGCCGCGGACCCCACCGGTGATCCGGGGGTGCTGGACCGAATCGTCACAACGGTCGCGGCGGATCCGGGCATCGCATCCGTCGCGCCGACGCACATCGATCGGGCCACCGGCATCGCGACCCTCGTGGTGTTCCCGACCACCAGCCCTCAGGACAAGGCCACGGCCGACACCATCGCCCGGCTGCGCACCGACGTGCTGCCCACGGCGGTCGGGCACGGCCCGGCCAGGGCCCATGTCGGCGGCGCCGCCGCGAGCCTGTCCGATGTGGGCCGACGCACCAGCCAACGCCTGCCGGCGTTCGTCGCCGCCGTGCTGGCGATGTCGTTCCTGCTGCTGATGCTGGTCTTCCGCTCGGTACTCGTACCGCTCAAGGCGGTACTGCTGAATCTGCTGAGCATCGGCGCGGCCTACGGCATCATGGTCGCGGTCTTCCAGTGGGGCTGGGGAGGCGCACTCATCGGGCTGGAATCGACGGTTCCGATCGTGTCGTTCATCCCGATGTTCCTCTTCGCCATCCTGTTCGGCCTGTCGATGGACTACGAGGTGTTCCTCCTCTCCCGCGTACGCGAGGAGTACCTGCGCACCGGCGACAACGGCACGGCGATCGTCGAGGGCATCTCGCGCACCGCCCGGATCATCACCTCGGCCGCCCTCATCATGGTGGCGGTCTTCCTGTCCTTCGCCGTCGCCGACGACCCCTCCGCCAAAATGTTCGGGCTCGGCCTGGCCACCGCGATCTTCATCGACGCCACGGTCGTACGCATGGTGCTGGTACCGGCGACCATGACACTCCTCGGCCGGACCAACTGGTGGCTGCCGAAGTGGCTGGACCGGATGCTTCCCCGCGGCCCGGTCGGCACCGACGACACCGACGCGGAATCTACGGGTGAGGCCCCGCGTCCACGGCTGGCTGACCGTTGACTCAACTCCTGCCCGCTCTTGGCGTCCGGATCACCGAGGCGCGCAGGTGGAGACCGGCGAGGTAGCCGTCGGGGGTCTTGCCGCATCGGGTGGCGCTGCCCCGCCATGCTTTGAGCTTGTTGATCGGGCGTTCGACGGTGTTCCGCTCCTTGTGGAGATCGGCGTCGCGGCTGACGGGTCGGCCGCCTCCGGAGTCCTTCTCCTTCCGGTTGGCGGCCCGGTCCTTCTTCTCCGGGACGACCGCCTCGATACGACGTTGGCGCAGGTGGGCGCGGTTTCCGCGGGACGAGTACGCCTTGTCCCCGGCGACCGCGTCCGGCCGGATACGGGCGGCACTTGCGGTCGACGGCGAGGTGGACCTTGCTGGTCTGCCCGCCTCTGGAACGTCCGGGAGGCGGCTCGATGAACTCCCCATCCGGATGGGTCAGTTGCACTCGCGTCACGTAAGACCGCCCATCGGACCGGACCGTGCCACGAAGGCGCATCCCGCAAATTGATCACGACTCGATACGCGCCCTGGTCGCTCGACCTCAGGTCGGCTTGCGCCACACGGAGATGTGCTTTGTGGAGTCCTGGGTGAACGGCGCCCCGTCCCAGTCCGCGACGCGACGTTCCAGTTCGAGTCCAGCGATCCGTGCCATCAGGTCGAGCTCTGCCGGCCAGGCATAGCGGTGCCGGGAGTGGTCGCGGCGGTAGCGGCCGTCGTCGCCGTCGCGGGTGAAGTGGTGCGAGACGAGAATCTGCTCGACGAGGTCGAAGGTGTCGAAGCCGAGGTGCTGCTCGGACACGTCGAACGGCACCGCGACCTGGCCGGGTGGCAGGAACCGCAGCGGCGGCACGCCCAGCTCGATGACGAAACGGCCGCCGGGCTGCAGATGACGTGCGGCGTTGCGGAAGCACTCGACCTGCTCGTCCTGGGTGAGCAGGTTCGTGATGGTGTTGTAGACGAGGTAGACCAGCGTGAACTCGCCGGGGACGGCGGTCGTGGCCATGTCCCCGATGGTCACCGGAAGCGCGTCCTCGTCGATCTTGCGTCGAAGGACGGCTGCCATGTGCTCGGACAGTTCGATGCCCACCACCGGCACGCCGCGCTCCCGGAGCGGGACGCCCACTCGCCCGGTCCCGATGGCGAACTCCAGTGCCCGGCCGTCTCCCGCGAGCTCTGCGAGGAAGGCGAGGGTCGGCCCGAGAGCGGCGGCCGAGGACAACTCGGCCTCCTCGGCGTCGTAGCGGTCGGCGGTCTCACGGGTCCACAGCTCACTGCTCGTCACGGGCGGCCACTTTGCCGGGCGCCGAGGGGTGCTGTCGACACATTTATCTTCCACCGGCTCTGATCATGCGGTTCGGGCGTCGGGTCAGATCATTCCGGGTGTCGTTCTGCCCGGGATCCGAGCTGCCGTCGCCTGCCGCTGCCAATGCCACTGTCGCCGCTGCCCGCTGCCCGCTGCCCGCTGCCCGCTGCCCGCATGATCGAGGGCTTTGCCGAGCTGGGATGATCCTGTCGCAAGGACCACACGCCGGCGAGGGGCGCTACGACCGACTACCTGACCGCAACCATGGCGATGCTCGGCGCGGCCCAGAATCGCTACGCGGACCCCGCCGCCTGGGATCGCCTTCACGCAGAACTCGGCATCCGGCTGCCGGCCGACTACCGGACGCTCGTCGACGCGTACGCGCCTATCAAGATCAACGGCCACCTGTACTTGCACCACCCCGCCACCGACCGCTGGAACCTGGGCTCCTGGATCCGGGAGACGGCCGGCGCCTGGGCCGAGGTGCCCTGGGACGAGCTCGACCCGGACGAGGACCCGCGTCTGTTGTTCGGAGTTCCGGAGTCGGGCTTCGGCGTCCGCAATGGGCCGTGGCCGATCGCAAGCACCGACCGAGGTGAGACGCTGTTCCTCGTGGCCGCGGACGGTACGGCTCCTTGGCTGCTGGTGGGAGACGGCGGAGGAGGCTGGGTGCGGTACGACGTGGGCTTCGCCGAATGGCTCTATCGCTGTCTCATCGGCGAAGACATGGCCGGGCCCGGCACCGCCACCTTCTACCCCGGACCGGTACAGCTGTGCCGGCTCCCGATGTCCGCCGACGAATGACCGGAGCCCTGGACCGGGCCGGACCGCGGCATGTAGCTGTTGCCTGGCGGATCCGTTTCGGAGAGCCGGGTGGTGAAGACCATGCCCGCCAGCCCCTCGTCCGGTCGCCTCACTCGTGTGCGGCACAATCGCGATCGACCAGGCACGCATTTGTGGGGGTGGGATCGTGGGGCTTTTCGGCTCGCGAAGTCGGCGTAAGCGCATACCGAATGATCCGGGGCTGATGGCTGCTGCGGCGGAGAATCCCGGTGGCAGCGTTGCCGAGATCGACCCGACGTATGTCGACGACCCGGATGGCTACGTACCGCCCGAGGCGATCCGGGGCGCGTGGGTGGTGGATGGTAGCGGGCAGTTGACGGGTGAGTACGAGAAGAATCCCCGTCACGGGGTGCCGCAGGACGACTTCGGGAAGCTCACCGATCCTGATCATTGGCTTGGCTGGGTCGGCGGTGATCCTGCGGCGGCCGTCCGGAAGGGCATCGAGGAGTCCTTGCGGGCGCAGGCGGCAGACGCTGTGGTGCAGTGGATCAAGATCCTCGAAACGCCCCGGTTCCTCACGGGTGGGCGTCCGCGTGCGGATGCCGAGGAGGTCTTGGTGGTCACCCGTGCGGCGTTTGCCGCGCCGTTCGCGTTGTCCGTGTGGACGGCGCGGCACGGGCGTTCCGTCCTCCTGGGGGTGTTCTCCTGGGCGGCGGTGAACCTCGCGACGCCCGAAGCGCGGAAGGATCGGTACTGGTTCGACCTGGGGGTCGGGCTGGACTGGGCCGGGGAGCGGCTTCACGAGCGGATCTACGAGGTGGACGGTCGCGAGGGCGGCGGTGAGGGCGGCGCCGACGGGCGATAGGGCGTAACGCATGGGGGGCCGGGTGGCCGACGGACCTTCGTGCGGTCCGGCTGACATCCTGAGGTCATGAGATCTGAAGACCGGCCCGTGCGTCCCCTGCTGGTGGTCGACGGGGCCAATGTCGTGGGTTCGGTGCCGGACGGCTGGTGGCGGGACCGGCGCGGGGCGGCCGAGCGTCTGCGTGACCGGCTGGCCGTGACGGGAGGTCCGACCGGGGGGCCGTTCCCGGGGCCGTACGAAGTCGTGCTGGTCGTCGAGGGCGGGGCGCGAGGTGTCGCCTCCGTGCCCGGTGTCCGGGTGGAGGAGGCTCCCGGCAGTGGCGACGACATGATCGTCGAGGTGGCCCGGGGCGCGAGCGGGCGTCCTTGCCTCGTCATCACGGCCGACCGGGAGCTGCGGCGGCGGGTGGAGGAGACGGGCGCCCGGTGCATGGGGCCCCGGAGTCTCCCCCAGGCCCCCGCGTAGGGATCTCGCGGGGGTACGTACGTCTTTCGCGTGCTTCCGGCTGCCCGCCCTTGTGGCCGGCTGTACCCCTCCCCTGGGATCCTCCGAGTCGTAGGCTCACCCGCAGGGATTCGTGGCCCTTCCCGAGCACGGAGTTCCCGTCCCAGCGCTCCGATACCTGCGCTCAGGGCTCCCGGCGCCGGGCTCTGCGGGGCTGCCGCTCAAGGGGTCGAATCGCTCGATCGTCTTGGATGGAGAAGCCGCATGCACACGCGCACCACGACCGGGCCGGGCCTTCCCGATGCCGGAGTTCGGCTGCGTCCGGCGACGGCTCAGGACGCCGAGTTCCTGACCGCGATGCTGATGGAGGCGTTCAACTGGGACGGGCCGCGATTCAGCAGGGACGAGGTGCTGGGGACCCCGCAGCTCGCGCACTACATCACCGGATGGCCTCGCCCCGGGGACTTCGGTGTGGTGGCCGAGGACGGGGCGGGCACGGCGGTGGGCGCTGTGTGGGCAAGGCGGTTTCCTCCGGAGGATCCGGGTTACGGGTACGTGGATCCGCGGGTGCCGGAGCTGACCTTGGGGGTCCTGCCGGGGCATCGGGGGCGTGGTGTGGGGAGCGCTCTGTTGGATGCGGTGGTGGACATGGCGTCGCGGCTGGGTGTCGAGCGGCTGAGTCTGAGTGTCGAGGACGGTAGCCGGGCTGTGCGGCTCTACCGCTCGCGAGGGTTCGCCAAGGTCGGGCGGGAGGGGCAGTCGGACACGTTGCTGCTGCGGGTGGGAGGAGAGGGAGGGGCGTCGGTGGCCGAGCGGTCTTAGCGGCCGCCGGGGGTACGTGCCCGGCCCCGCCGCCCTCTCGCGGGCGGCGGGGCCGGGTTCGGTGGAGCCGGGGTGTGTCAGCTCGCCGCGCGGAAGGCCGTGGTGAGCTTGGTGATGGCGCCGGTCGGGTCACCGCTGAGCAGCAGGTGGTCTGCTTCGGCGAAGGGCTTGGACACGGGTTCCGAGAGGTTCTGGCCGATGCGGTTCTGGACGATCAGGCGGGCCCGGCCGACGAGTCGGCGGGCGGCGGCGGAGTCGCCGTGTCCGGCGGTCTGGAGGGCTCGGGCGGCGAGGCCTAGGGCGCGGAGGGCCGGTTCTCCGCCTTGGGGGGTGCTGCGGAGGGTGGTGAGGCCCCAGCCGTAGGGGAACTGGGGGTCGTAGGGGGTGTCGCCGACGTTCAGAGGGAGTTGGTTCTCCGACTTGGGCCAGGTGACGGGGAGTTGGCCGGTGAAGGGGCGGCGTCCGTAGAGGACGTCGGCCACGCCGTCGCCTTCCGTGCCGGGCAGCCAGGACGCCACGAGGGCGTCGATCGCGGGGAGGCGGTCGCCGATGAGCTGGGGGCGGCCGGAGACGACGAGTACGGCGCAGGGCATGGCGGCGCAGACCCGGTCGACGGCCGCCTTGTCGTCCGTGCCGAGTTCGAGGTCGTGGCCGTTGCCGACGTCGCCGATGCCTTCGGCGTAGGGCTTCTCGCCGACCACGACGACGCCGACGTCGTGTCCCGTGGTGGGGGCGGTGGCGTCCTTGGAGTAGGTGAGGGTGGTGCCGGGGTCGGCGGACTTCCGCATGGCTTCGAGGACGGTGGTGCCGGTGGTCGTGCGGCCGGAGGCGCCCTGCCAGGTGACGGTCCAGCCGCCGGCCTGGTTGCCGAGGTCGTCGGCGTTGGAGCCGGCGACGTACACGTTCTGGGTGGGCTTGAGGGGCAGTACGCCGCCGTCGTTCTTGAGGAGTACCTGGGAGGCGGCGGCGGCTTCGCGTGCGACCGCGCGGTGCTCGGGGGATCCGACGGACGCGAGGTGGGTGGGGTCCGCGTAGGGCTTCTCGAAGAGGCCGAGGCGGAACTTCTGGGTGAGGATGCGGGCGACGGCGTCGTCGACGCGGGCGGTGGGGACGCGGCCGGCTTCGGTCTCGGCGACGAGGGTGCGGGTGAAGTCCTGGTAGTTGGTCGGCACCATGATCATGTCGAGGCCGGCGTTGACGGAGGTGCGGACGTCGCTCGGGTAGTCGCCGGGGATCTGGTCGATCGCCTGCCAGTCGCTGATGACGAAGCCCTCGAAGCCCATGCGGTCCTTGAGGACGTCGTTGATCATCTCGGCGTTGGCGTGCATCTTCACCGGACCCTGCTCGTCGCCGAGGATGTCGAGCGAGGAGTACGAGGGCATGACCGTGCCCACGCCTCGCTTCACGGCCTCGGTGAACGGGGCGAGGTGGACGGCTTCCAGTTCCTCGCGGGTGACGCGGGTGACGCCCTGGTCGATCGTGTACGAGCCGGTGGTCGACGAGCCGAAGGCGGTGCCGCCGTCACCCACGTAGTGCTTGGCGGTGGCCAGGACCTTGTCGTTGCGGTCGAGGTCCCGTCCGTCGGGTGCGCCCTGCATCCCGTCGATCACGGTCTCCATGGCGGTGACGAGTGCCGGGTCCTCGCCGAAGGCCTCGTAGGAGCGGCCCCAGCGTTCGTCGCGGGTCACGCACAGGCAGGGCGCGAAGTCCCAGGGGACGCCGGTGGCCCGGACCTCCTTCGCGGTGACGGCTGCGGTGCGGGCGGCGAGGCCGGGGTCGCGTCCGGCGCCGATGCCGATGTTGTGCGGCATGATCGTCGATCCGACGACGTTGTTGTGGCCGTGGACGGCGTCCACGCCGTAGATCAGCGGGATCTGCAGCCGGGTGGCCTGGGCGCGCAGCTGGTACGCGTCGACCATGCGGGCCCATGCCTCGGGCGTGTTGGGGGTGGGGACGGAGCCGCCGCCGGAGAGCAGGGAGCCCAGGCCGTAGCCGGCGATGTCGCCGGGCGAGCGGAGCGCGTTGCGTTCGGCCTGGGTCATCTGGCCGGCCTTCTCCTGGAGCGTCATCCGGGAGAGGAGGTCCGCGACGCGCTTCTTCACCGGCAGGCGCTTGTCGAGGTAGGGCAGTCCGTGGGCGTTGACGACGACGGCCGGTGTCTCGGCGGGTGCCTTCGCGCCGTCGACGGTCAGCTTGACCGGGATCGTCTCGGCCTCTTCGCCGGCCTTGTCCTTCAAGGTCGTCAGGGTGATCGAGCGGATGGTGCCGGACGGCGTCCCGGCGGGGAACTCCACGGTCCCGGAGATCGGCGTGTAGTCCTTGCCCGGTTCGGCGGGGCCGCTGTCGTCGCTCGCGTAGGAGACAGTGACGGGCTCGCCGGTCGGCGTGGAGCCGGTGGTCGCCACGGAGATGTCGATCCGGGCGGTGCCTCCCTCGGCGACGGGGTGGACCACGGCGCCAGTGACGACCCGGGTGTTCAGGGCGGGCTCGGCCTTGCCGTACAGCTCGACGCCGTCGAGGGCGAAGCGGCCGGGCGCGCCGGTCGGCAGCGTGAGCGCGTACCCCCACATGCGGTCGAGGCCGAGGACCTGGTCGATGCCGCCGACCGGCTGGTAGTCGGCGCGGTACTGGAACGCGGAGAAGGGGATCTCGACGAGGTGCCAGCCTTCCCAGTCGTCGGTGAAGGACGTCGTCCACAGCTCGGACGCCTCGCCGTTCGCTCCCCCGTCCTTGATCTCGAAGTTGATCCGCTTTCCGGAGCCCGGGGGCAGCGGGGCGGTGTTCTGGCCGTACCACCAGAAGCGGATGCCCTTGTGGGCGGTCCAGTCCTGGGCGGGCCGGTCGAAGGCGAAGTCGTGGGTGAATCCGCCCCAGCCGCTGATGTCGTAGCTGCCTTCGAGGACCTTCGCGCCCTCGGGGGCGTCGGCGCGCTCGGTGAGGGTGAGGGCGGGGTGGTCGTCGGTGTCGCTGCCCCAGGTGAAGAGGCCTTCGGCGGGCGGTCCCTCGAAGGGGACCTCGCCTTCGAAGCGGTCGACGGCCCGGGGCGCCGGGTCTCCGTCGGCGGCGGGCGCGGCGGCGCTGGGCACGGCTCCGGCGAGCAGTCCGGCGAGGACTGCGGTGGCGGCGAGCGCGGCGGCGCTCGCCCTTCTTCGGTGGCGCGGGTGCGGCATGCGGGCTCCTCGGAGGTGCGGTGCGGGAGGGGTGGCTGGCTCGGTGGGAGGCGTGGCTGGCTCGGTGGGAGGGGGCGGCTGGTTCAGGACGGCTGGTGGGTCCACTTCTGGTTGGCGCCGCCCGTGCAGGTCCAGATCTGGGCGCGGGTGCCGTCGGCCGAGGAGTTGCCCGTGACGTCCAGACACTTGTTAGCCGCCGTGTTGACGACGTCGTGTGTCCCGGGGTCGTACGTCCAGCGTTGTGCGCCGGTCCCGTTGCAGGTGTAGAGCTGCACCTTCGTACCGTCGGCGGTTCCGGCGGCGGTGACGTCGAGGCACTTCCCGAAGGCCCGGACGGTGCCGTCGGCGGCGAGGGTCCAGCGCTGGGCCGCGGTTCCGTTGCAGGTGTAGAGCTGGACCGGGGTGCCGTCCGCACTGGCCGCGCCGGCGACGTCGAGGCACTTGCCGGCCAGGCCGGTCATCGGGCCGGTGGGCGCGGTGCCGCCGGTCGCGCCCGACCAGGTGAAGGTGGCGGTGGTACGGGCGGGCAGGGTGTATGTGAAGGACTGGCCGCCCCAGTCGACGCGCAGGGACTGGGCCGAGGCGCCGCCGTTGTGGGCGATGAGGGCCTTCGAGCCGTCGGGGTTGCGCCAGGCCACGTTCGGGAGGCCGGCGTCGTCGGTCGACGCGATGCGGTACGCGCCGGGCCGGACGAACTTCGTGAGGTGTCCGGTCGTGTAGTACTCGATCGTGTAGTCGACCTCTCCGGCGCGCGCGCCGCCGTTCTGGACGGTGACCAGTCCGGTGCAGGTGCCGCAGCCGCCGTTGTGCGGACCCATGTTCTGGTCCAGTGCCAGGCTCCACTTCACCAGGCTGCTGCTCCAGTTGCGGGCGTAGCTGACGATGTCCTTCAGGTCCTCGTTGTGCTGGTTCGTGATCCACGTACCGCCGGAGTGCTCGGTGCTGAACTGACGCACGGACGGGTACTGGGTGTGGACCTGGCTGCCGACGGCCGGGTCACCGGCGTAGCCGTGCCAGGCGATCCCTCCGAACAAAGGATCGTTGCGCACGCCGGCGTCGGCGAGGATCGCCGCGCCGAAGTTCGCGTAGTCGCCGTAGTTCCAGTCGTGCACGAGGACCTTGGTCGTGATGCCCGCGGCCCGGAAGGCCGGGTAGACGTGGTTCTTCGTGAACTCGACCAGCCCGGCGGGGTTCCAGCTCATGCCCGGATAGTTCATGGCCGTGGGATTGCCCGCCTGACAGCAGTTCGGCTCGTTCTGGACGGAGAGGTAGTCCACCTTGACCCCGGCCGCCTGGTAGCTCTGGATGTACTTGACCAGGTACTGGGCGTACAGCGGGTAGTACTCCCACTTCAGCCAGCCCATCTGGTCCATCCGGCCGTTGTCCTTCATC
Source organism: Streptomyces sp. NPDC093089 (assembly GCF_044754405.1). Lineage (NCBI taxonomy): Bacteria > Bacillati > Actinomycetota > Actinomycetes > Kitasatosporales > Streptomycetaceae > Streptomyces > Streptomyces sp. NPDC093089. The sequence goes on along the minus strand of NZ_JBIVPA010000003.1, from coordinate 491,212 downwards.
CACCCGGGGGCGCTCCACGGCACGCCCTTCACCCGCATGGCCGGGTTGAGCTGCTTCGCCTGGGTGGTGAGCAGCCGCACGTTCGTGTCGTACCCGTTCGCTCCGAAGTCGGAGAGGTCGCAACAGGTGTCGTCGAGCGAGACGTTCCCCGGCCTGGAGAGGTCGGAGGCGCCGATCGGGTTGCGGACGAAGGACAGTCCGATGCCCTCCGTCGGCGAGAACAGCTTGCGCATCACGTCGTCTCGGGTGGCGGCGCTCACCGCTCCACCCCGCAGGAGGTGCGCGGTGGTGTCCGTGAGGGACGCTCCACCGCCCTCGAACTGCTGGTACGTGGTGCCCTCGTCGACGCTGACCGTGTGGCCCGCGCTGCCACCGGCGGGCCCGAAGGCGGTCGCCGGCTGCGGGGCGAGCCCCCGCGTCACCGTACGGCCTCCCGCGTCGGACGTGCTGGTCAGCCACACGTCGACCCGCTCGCCCGCCGCCTGCGCGACGCCGGGACCGGTCATGACCAGACCGCTCGCGAGCAGCGCGCCGCTCACCAGTGCGGCGAGTCGTCGGCGCCGCGCCCCGCCGCCCCGCTCGGACAACCAAGAACTGTAATGCACCTGACAGCCCCTTCGCTGTGGACCGCCCCGCGTCGGCACCGCGGACCGACGAACCCGGACCGCCGCCCGCACCGCACGGCGGCAAGGCTTACATCAAGGTGTGAAGTTATGGAGGCGGGAGACCCCAGTCAACCCCTCATGCGCTCAACTCCTGAACATTGACCGATGGTTCACGGCGCGGGGACAGGGAGACGGCGGGTCGACGGGGGCGACGGGAGCGACTCCCCCGGCCCCTCAGGGCCGACGGGGGCCACTCGATTGCACTGCCCCAACGGGGGAGGTGAGGTGAGGTGGGGTGAGGTGGGGTGAGGTGGGGTGAGGTGGGGTGAGGTGTGATCCTGTGGTGCGATTACCACCGAAACACTCACCTCGGTCGCGAAGATCTTTTCTTCACACCGCCTCCACTGCCACCATGACCCCCATGACGCACCTCGCCAAAGGCGCCAACGCCCCCGTCCCGACGGCCCCGCTCCGGATCGCCGTGGGCCGGCAGCAGGCACCCGGCGTGCCGGCCGTCGAAGCCTCCGCCGTACTGCTCGACGCGACCGGCACGGTGCGCGGCGACGCCGACATCGTCTTCCACGGCCAGCCCGCCCACCCGTCCGGCACCGTCCGCCACGTCGGCACCGGCGAAGGCTCCGGCCAGCTCGCCGAGTGGCTGGAACTGGACCTCCCCCGCATCGAACCGGCCGTCCAGCGCGTCCTCGTCGCCGGCTCCTGCGACGACGGCACCTTCGGACAGGTGCCCGGCCTGTACGCCCAGGTCACCGCCACCGACGGCACCATCCTCACCCACTACGACATCACGGACGCCACCAGCGAGACCGCCTTCGTCCTCGGGGAGTTCTACCGACGCGACGGCGCTTGGAAGTTCCGCGCGGTCGGCCAGGGCTACGACTCCGGCCTGGCGGGGCTCGCGACGGACTTCGGGGTCGTGGTGGCAGAAGCGCCGATGGCGACACCGCCGCTCCCGGCCACTGCTGCGGTGACACCGCCGGCGTCGGGACCTGCGGCGCTGCACGGGGTCGGCAAGTCGGGGGCGGTGCCAGGAGGGGCGACCGCGCCCCCGACGGCGAAGCCTGTGCCCGGGGCCGTACCCGGATCTGTGCCCCTACCTGCGCCGGCCGTGGCGAGCCCTGTTCTGCCCGGGGCGGGCGTCCCCGTACCCCATGCGGTGCCCGGAGCCGTGCCCGTAGCAGTGCCCGAACAGCAGACTTCGCCCATCACCGCCCCGGCCGCCGCCCCGGGCACCGCGCCCTCCTGGGGCGCAGGCCTCTTCCACTTCGAGCCGCTCGTCTTCAGCGGCAAGGGAGAGAAGACGGTCACGGTGGCCCTGCCGTTCCCCCAGGACTCGGCACCGGTGATCCTCGAAGCCCGGGTCGGGCGGCAGTACAACTTCCTCGCCGTCCAGATCGTCGGCCGCTCCACGGACGTCTTCTGCAACGACCTGCCCGACCACTACGGCCGTGCCCTGCTCAATCCTCCGCGCAAGGGCGGCCCCCTCAAGCTGAGGGTGCGTCATTCCGGGACCTGGGAACTCACCGTCCTCCCCCTGACCACCGCCCTCCCCATCGGCCCCGGAACCATCCAGGGCAGCGGCCGCGAGATCTTCGTCCACACGGGCACCGCCGCCGACCTGGAGGTCCGCGCCAAGGACCCCCACAGCGGCTGGTTCCAACTGAACCAGTACCAGGGCGACACCCCCGACGACCTCCGCCGCCCCACCGAACAGCTCGTCCACGCCTGGAACGGCCGCCGCGTCAAGGAAAAGGTCCACATCCCCGACGGCCCTCTCTTCCTCGCCATCGACAAGAGCCGCCACCACTGGGAACTCACCCTCGAACCGCTGCCTCTCGCCTAGATCCTGTCCGATGGGCCCACAGGAGACTCCTAAGCTGTGGCGCCATGGAGAACCTGCTCACCTATGAGGCCAGTACCTTCGTCAATTTCCGGAACTACAAGTTCCGGGCCCCGAGGTCACACGGCTACAGGTGGGTCGACCTCAAGCATCTGCGGTTCCCAGCTGAGTCCGGCCAAGCTCAGGAACTGCTCTCGGCGCTCATCGGGCATGAACAGTTCCGGGACGACTACGCGGGCGGTGGAGTCCTGTCGGAGGGGTCCAGGCACGGCCCGTATTGGCTGAGGCTGGTCACCCCCGACGTCTACGAAGCCATCAGCCGGGAGAGGAGCGCGTACGTCCTGTCGGGGTGGGTGAACCAGTTCGGGGACTTGCCCGCCGAGCTGGAGGCGGATCTGCAGCAGGAGGTGTTCGACCGCTTGGCGGCGGCCGACCACATCTACTGCCTGAGCGGGCTGGGGGATGAGGCCATTCATGACTGGGGGCGTGTGCACGAGCACTTCCACGAGTTCGTGCTCATCGACCGCTCAGCTGGACGGGTCACTCTCCTCGTCGCGGCCGACGACTGAGTCGATCACGTGCCGGTGGCAGTGCCGACGTCCGCCTCGCTCGACGTTCGTCGGCAGGTGCGGTTCCAGCTGTGCCCACTCGACATCGGAAAGATCACCACGCCCCACGTCAAGCGGAACGATTCACCCCTCGGCGAGTCAATCGACCCGTCGGACAACCAGCGCGCACAGGGTGAGGACGGCAGCCAGGAGAAAGCTCTCCTCTGCGGTGGGTTCAGGGTTGCAGAGTTCAGGCTTCACGAAGTGAACCCATCACGCGCCAGGCCTTGTTGCGCCAGTGGTAAAGGAGGAGATCCCACACGCGCCCGTGACTACGCTGGATACGACCGCGATGCAGTGGGGAAATGATGCGACGCAAGCCACGACGGGCGGCCGGGACGCGTCGGACGCTTCCCGTGCGCGTGGCGCACCTCGTCCGGGGCATCTCCCTGTCCGAGGAGGGTCGCCGGGTCGTCCTGGCGATGGAGGGCCACGCGGAGGTGTGGGACCAGTCCGGCAAGCGGCCGCTGCTGACGCTGGGGGGCGCGCAGATCGGTGACGGCGCGGTCGCCCTGAGTCGTGACGGCAGCCTGGTGGCCCGCTGCGGAACGGGTGTCAGGGTCGAGATCTGGCGTGTCCCCAGTGGCAGGCGGGTTCCCCTCAGGGCGCTCGACGTTCCTCGCGAGGCCATCCGTCCCACCTGCCGGCCGGGTCCCTGCGCTTCAGTCCGGACGGCAGGACGTTGACGGCCCTGCGCGAGCAGGGGGTGGAGCGCATCGACACCGTCACCGGCGACACGATGGACGAGCTGGCGCAGCGGGGCCTCACCGAGGTGTCCTTCAGCGCCGACTCCCGGTTCGTCGTGGGCGTCACGAACGACCGGCTCGTGCTGTGGCGCAACTCCCCCGGCGCGTCGGACCGTCCGGCGCGGTACGACGGGTGGGACGGCACGATGCCGCTGCATCTGCCCCTGCCCCCTCAGGACAAGCCGTACAGCGTGCGGGTCGACGCCGCCGCCGGAGCCATCCGCTACCTGGGTGCGGGAGGGCGCACCGTGCGCACCGTGAACGCGCGTGACGTCCTCGGTGCGCCTCGGGACGGCGTCAAGCACCCACCGTCCCTGCTCAGCCCCACCGGGCGGGTGCGGGCGGTGCCCCGGAGCAGGGGCGGCGAGGTCTCCTACGAACTGCGGGACGCGGGGTCCGGCCGCCTGCTCGGTACGACTCCGAGGGTGGGTCACGTTCCCGGCCGGACGCCCGGTTCCGTTGCGGCGTTCAGTCCGGGCGGCCGGTTCTTCGCCTTCACGCCTGTTCCGCTCCCCGTCGACGACGACGGCACGGCGAGGGGCACGGCGAATCCCCGCGTCGCCGTCTGGGACGTGGACGCCCGCCGACCGGCGGCCGACGTACCGCTGCGTCGGGGCCAGGAGCCGCCCGGCGCGCCCGCGGTGGCGAACGCGCGGGGAGTTCCCGTGGTGTACGGCGTCCTCTCGCCGGAAGCCTGGGACCTCACGCGTTCCAGGAGGATCACGCCGTTCCGGGAGGGCGGCGTCGCGACGCGCATGGCGCTCCGCCCCCTCCTGCCTCTGCTGGCCCTCAACGACGGGACGGTCCTCGACCTGGGCACGGGCCGGCTGCTGCGCGACCACACGGAGCGGGACATCGGGGAGGCCATGGCGTACAGCGGCGTCGGCGACGTGCTCGCCGTCGCCGACGGGTCGGGCCGGATCCTGCTGTACGACGGCGCCATGAAGTCCCCGCGGGGCGTCCTGGTCGCCGGGGAACCGGAAGGGCCCGACGGCAGCCCGGTCGCGGTCACCGCGCTCGCGTTCTCCCCGGACGGCCGCACCCTCGCCGCCGGGACCCGCGCGGGCGGCGTCCGACTGTGGGACGTCCCGACGCGCACCGCGATCGGCTCGCCTCTTCCCACGAGCGGGGACCACGTGCGAAGCCTCGCCTTCTCGGCGGACGGCCGGTCCCTGCACGTCCAGGGGAGCAGCACGCGCCCGCGTACCCAGTCCCTCGACCCCGAGCGCCTGGCCGACGACCTGTGCACGCGCTTCGGCGCCCTGACCCGCGACGAATGGGCCTCCTACATTCCGGATGTGGGGTACCGCGACATCTGCTGAGTCAGTCGCCTCGGAGGTCAGGCGCCTCGGAGGTCAGGCGCTGATGCCGATGGCGGAGACGTAGGCGTAGGCGGCGTAGTCGGAGTCGAGGTCGGAGATGACGTCGTCCCAGATCTCGTCGATCAGGCTCTGGTTGCGGGTGGCCCAGGCGTCGACGAGGTCGCTCCAGATGTACCGGACCGTGATGGACCGCTGGCTGATGTTGGGGCGCTGGTACCTGGCTTCGACGCGGCTCTGGTCGACGGGGTAGATCTCCATGCGGCTGCCCCGGCCGTCGTTGTCCAGATGGCGTGTCAGCCAGCCGGATTTGATCAGGTTCTCGCGGCGCCGCTCCCAGTAGGCGGCGTCGATCCGCTCCCGGCTGGCCGTCGACGGGACGGCCTTGCCGCGGGTCCAGGACCGCAGGGTGCGGGACGTGACGCCCTGCTCGGACAGTGCGGAGCGGCCGGCCGGGCTGTCGAGGTAGCGCAGTCGGGCGGCGAGGCCGCGCTTCGAGGTGACGGGCGAGACGATGCCGGAGGCGTGGACGACTCTGTTGAGCTCCAGGATCAGGGCCTCGCCGCCCTTCAGTCCGCGGGCATCCGCCTTCTGCCACTCGCCCCAGCGGGACCACAGGTCGGGAGATCCGGTCATCAGCGCTTGCCTCCGAGCACGTAAGTCGACTTCTCCTTGACCTCGTTCAGATCCCGGCCCTCCGGGAACACCGCACGCCAGTCGCCCACGACGTGGAGTTCGTCCGTTCCCGAGATCTCCACGACCTGGAGTCCGGCCTTGCGGGCCTTGTTGGCCTTCATCCAGAGATTGGCGAACGCCTTCGCCCGGATGATGTGCATCCAGTCCGGTCGGCGGATTTCACGGTTCGCGCTGGACTCGCCGATGGTGGACACGAATTTGGAGTACATGGCCTTCACATAGGCCACGGTCAGTTCGTCGCCCTCGGCGAGAGCCGTCTTCCGCGTTTCCGCCAGGGCACGCCGCAGCTTTTCCAGCAGCCCTTCCGAAGCCCCCGAGACGAGCGAGCGGTGCATCACGGGGGCGTCGGCCAGGCCCTGCCGGGCGCAGTCGAGCAGCAGCCGGAGCGTGGACTCGCTCACCCACAACTCACCCGGCTCAACACGGTTCCCCAGCGGGTTCGGCAGGTCCGCATGGTCCCACGGGGCCGGGGTGACGAGGTGCACGCCGGCCTTCTTCGGGTCGTGGACCCCACTGGTGTCCTCCCGGAGCTGACCGATCGGCAACCACGCCTTGAGCGCCGACAGATACGCGGCATTCATGTCGAGCGCCGTCACCTCGATCCGCTCACCCCGCTTCGCCGCGGTCAGGAGCTCGGTATTGCGCCATTTCGGGCGCCCCTCCCAGATCTCGTCCGCACCCTTCTGGGACTTCTTCCGGAGGATTTCCTGCGTCGGCGGGAATTCGGAATGCTCGTAGCGACCGCCGACCCTCGAAACCTTCAGCAGAGCCATCACGTCCGGGATCGCGGACTTGATCAGCGCGGCCTGCGCGGCGTCGACGTCACCGGCGTGCTCGTCGAGGACTTCCTGGACCCGGTCGGCGATCTGATCCACCAGGGTGGCGGAGGCGTATCCGGGGGTGGTCGGGCGGGATGTGGGGGTGGGGGCGCGATCGGGGGTGGGGGCAGGGGTGGGGACGGGTTCGGGAGCGGGGTCGGTGGTTTGGGTGGGGATGGGGGCGGGCTGGGGCGCGCTCGCGGCGGCGATGGCGGCCGCGCACTCGGCGGGGTCGAGGTGTTGGGGATAGCCGTCGATGTCGTCAAGGGCGGGCTGGCCGCAGAGCACGCACGGCTGGGGGTGACGTGGAGGCTGGGGCTGGGGGTGCGGCTCGGGTCGGGGCTGAAGCTGAGGTTGAGGCTCCGGCTCCTGCTCCTGCTCCTGCTCCTGCTCCTGCTCAAGCTCCGGTTCCGGTTCCGCGGGCGCGAGGGGTGACGGCACCGGCGCCGTCATGGCGGCCGGTTCGCCGGACGGGCGCAGGCCGGACACCGCGCCGTGCAGAACGCCTACCGCGTGTGTGGGTCCGGCCAGGAGGTCGAGGACCTGTAGGCGGTAGTGGGCGGCGAGCAGGTCGATGTCCTCCAACGACCAGTGCTGCTGTCCGCGCTGCTTGCGCGACACCTGCGCTTGGGACTGCCCGAGCGCCGCGGCAAGATCCTGCTGCCGCTCCCCCGTCCGCGACATCAGCGCGGACACCGTGAGCCTGAGGAGCTCCTCCGTACCCATCATGAGGCAAACCTAGCAACCCGCATACGGATATCGCATACGGCATGCAGGGGTCGCCAGGTGATTCCCTCCGCGTCATCGGGCGTTCAGCGGGGGCCGGCGGTGAGTAGGGTCGGGGTGCAGCGCCGGGTTGAGCAGAGGAGAGTGCAAGTGTTCGTCAAGGTGTGCGGGCTCGGGACCACCGACGACATCGATGTGGCGGTCGAGGCGGGCGCGGACGCCGTCGGTCTGGTGATCAGCCGGACCAGCGTGCGGGGGCTCGAACGGGATCGGGCGGTGCGGCTCGCCGCTCACGTGCCGCCGGAGGTGCTGTCCGTCCTCGTGGTCAACGACACGCCAGCCGCCGAGGCGGCCCGTATCGCCGGTGAGCTGGGCTTCGGTGCCCTCCAGTTGCACGGCACGGCGTACGGCGAGGAGGACTTCGCCGCAGCGGTCGACGTCTTCCCGCGGTTGTGGCGGGCCACGTCGCTGAACGACCGGCCCGACACTCGTGTCGGCTCCTACGGCGAGGAAGTGCTCCTCCTCGACTCGCCCGACGCGGGTTCCGGCAAGCCGTGGGACCTGTCGCTGCTCGAGTCGGGTCGCCCCGAGGGCAAGTGGCTGCTCGCCGGCGGGCTCGCGCCGGAGAACGTCGGCGAGGCCATCGGCCGGGCGCGCCCGTGGGGCGTCGACGTCTCCAGTGGTGTCGAGTCCTCTCGGGGCGTCAAGGACCACCAGCGGATTCGCGCGTTCGTCGCCGCCGCGAAGCAGGCCGTCCCGCAGACGGTCTGACCGCGGCCGTGGGGCGGCTCGGCCGCCCCACGGCCGGACCGGATCCCGTACGGAACCGGCGGCCGGCGGCTCCCGGCCCGCGGGATTCCGGCCCGCGGGATTCCGGCCCGCGGGATTCCGGCCCGCGGGATTCCGGCCCGCGGGATTCCGGCCCGCGGCGCGGTCAGACCGTCCGGGCGGGCCAAGGGACGTCGGTTTCCACGGCGGCGGTGTAGTCGATGCCGGGGACGGAGAAGCCGTAGAGGCGGCGGACTTCGTCGCTGAACCATTCGAGGTCGGCGAGTTCGGTGATGGTGCCGCTGGTGGCGGTGGACCAGCGTGCGGCGACGGCGTCCTGCACGGTGGGGTCGAGTTCCCAGGTGTCGAGCCGGACGCGGCCCTCGTCGTCGAGGTCGAGGGGGCGGGCGCCGGTCAGCTGGTCCCACAGCTGTACCAGCTGGCCGATCGGGGCGATCATCGCGTCGCCGAGGACGCCGCGCAGCAGGCCGACGTACAGGGCGATGCCGGGGATGGCGGTGGAGGACTGGGTGACGGCGGCGGCGTTGACCGACGTGACGGCCCGGCCGCCCACGGTCTTGCCGAGCCGCTCGTCCAGGGTGCGCGCGGTGGCCTCCAGGTGGGACTTCGCGGCGCCGATGGTGCCCTGGCGGTAGATCGCCGCGGTGAGCGGCGAGCCGATGTACGACAGGGCCGCGGTGGTGAAGCCGTCGGCGAGCAGGGAGCGGTCCGCCAGGAAGGTGATCCAGCGCTCCCAGTCGGCGCCGCCCATGACCGCCACGGTCTGCTCGGTGTCGTCGCCCTCGGCCGGCTCGGTGGTGACCTCCTTGACCTCCGGGGCGCCGTCCTGGTCGAAGACGAGCGTCTTGGTGGTGTACGGCGAGCCGACCGGCTTGAGGACCGAGGCGTACACGTCACCGGTGTCCGGGTCGGTACGGCGCGGTGCGGCCACCGAGTAGATCAGGTAGTCGAGCCGTCCCCCGAACCGCTCGACGAGCAGGTCCGCGACCTCCTCCTTCATCGCGTCGCCGAACGCGTCCCCGTTGAGGAAGACGATGTCCCGCCCGTGCTCCTCCGCGAGCCGAGCGGTCGCGGCGGTCCGGTACCACCCGGCCGTGCCGGTCCGCCGCGCGGGCGCCTTCTCGAAGCACACACCGATGCCCCGGATGCCGACGCGGGCGAGACCCGCGATCGTCGCCGCCAGGCCGTATCCGGCGGACGAGCCGATGACCAGCGCCACGGGCCCCTCCCCGCCGGCCTCGACCGGTGCGGGCACGGCCTGCCACATGTCGTCCACCAGCTTCCGGCAGCCGCCGGGGTGGGAGTCGAGGAACAGGAAACCCCTGCTCTTGGGCTCGATGACGCGTTCGTTCACGGTGAGGTGTCCCCTGTGTCGTCGCAACGGCGAGAACGCGGCGCCCGCTCGGGCCACCGCGCCCTGCCAGTCTGCGGTCGTACGGATGAGCGTAGTGATCTTGACCGGCACAACGATGCCGTACCGCGCTTGGAGGGTTCCCACTAGGCAGCACCGGTTCGACGGCGCGGCCCGAGCGCACGGCGCACGGCCCCTGCCCCACGTCGCATTTGTCCTGATCAGAGCCACCAGGGGCCCTTGTGACTCACGTCACGACTCCGGTTTTCACCTTTCCGTTATCGGCGTGCCTGACCGAGGCTCTCCCCTGTGCAAGGAACTCCACCAGGCAAGTGAAGGACGGACAGCGTGCAGCGGACCACGGGTTTTGAGCAGCTGACGGATGCGGACCTGATACGGGGGGCGCAGTGGGGCGCGCCCTGGGTGCGGGAGCAGCTCGCCGCCGCTTACCAGCCGCTCGTCCAGGCGCTGGCGGCTCGCGCGCTGGAGGGCAGGGCCGGCGCGGAGGGGGCCGTGCGGGGCGTGGTGCGGGAGACGCTGGGGCGCGTCGAGTACGGGCTGGGAGGTGTGGTGTCCGCTGAGGGCTTGCGTCCGTGGATCGTGGCGGTCGCGGTGGAGAGCACGCTCGCCCACGCGGCCGCCGTGCAGGTGCATCCGGGTGTCGCCGCCGCGTCGGGGGGCGGTTTCGCGGAGGCGCTTCCGTGGCTGGACGTCGAGGACGCGCTGATGGCGGCGCTGTGGTCGTTGGAGCAGGAGGGGTGCCTGAGCAGGTTCGAGACGGCTGCCGCGCTCAGCTGGTCCCCGTATGACACCGAGATGCGGATGGACGCCGTACGCGGGCGTGTGGACGCGGCCCGGTCCGTGACCGCGGCGCTGACGCGGGAACCCCGCTGCCCCGTCCTGGACCGGGAGGCGGCCGCCTGGGACGGGCGGCCGGGCGCGCTCTGGCGTGACCAGCTGGCCCGGCACACCCTGCAGTGCGGTCCTTGCGCCACCGGAGGCTTCACGGGTGCGCCCGCCCACGGCCTGTCAGCGGGTCCGATCGGGGTGCCGACCACCCACGGTGCCGCCGATGCCGCAAATATCGGCGATACCGTCAATGCGAGTAGTGCAGGCTATGCCGCTTATTCCGTTGGCACCCCTGATGCCCTTGATGTCACCGAGGCCTTCGTACTGGTTCCCCAGGACGTCGATTCCTTCGCTCACGCGGAGCGGGGCGCCGGGGGCGTGGCGGCCGGAGCGCGTGGAACCCGTGCGGCTCGGAGGCGGCGCAAGCAGGCCGACGACCGTACGCGTCGGCGGGCCGCCGTCGCGGCAGGGATCGCCGTCGCCGCGGTGACCGCGGGGGCCTTCTCGCTGCAGTCGGGGAGTGACGGGGAGGACCGGCTGGAGGCGAACCGGGCGGCTGCCCCGGACCTCGACCTTCCCCTGGCGAACGAACCGGGCACGCTGACGGCCTCGCCGTCCACGACCTCCGCGTCGCCTTCGGCCTCCGCGTCGGCGTCCGCCACCGCGACCCCGGGCGCCCCCAAGAAGGCCACGCCCAGCAAGAGCGCCCGTCCGACCACCGCGCCGGCGACGCGGCGCCCCACGACCCCGGCCGCGACGAAGCCCGCGCCGTCGAAGAGCGCCAAGCCCACGGGCGGGACGGACACCGGCAGCGGGGGTGGTGGGGGACAGGACACCGGCCAGTCCTCGGCGGCGGACCAGGTGATCGCGCTGGTCAATGCCGAGCGGGCCAAGGCCGGCTGCGGGCCGCTGACCGCCAACGCGACGCTGACGAAGGCCGCCCAGGGGCACTCCGACGACATGGCCGCGCGGGACTTCTTCGACCACACGAACCCCGACGGAAAGGGCCCCGGGGACCGTGTGACGGCCGCCGGCTACCCGTGGTCGACGTACGGCGAGAACATCGCGATGGGGCAGCAGACCCCGGAGCAGGTGATGGACGCCTGGATGAACAGCTCGGGCCACCGGGCGAACATCCTGAACTGCGACTTCAAGGAGATCGGCGTCGGGATTCACAGCTCGGGCGGCCCTTACTGGACGCAGGTCTTCGGCGCCCGCTGACCTCCGGGCACGTCGCCCCCGGAGCCTGCCTGACGTGCGGTGCGCACCGCACGTCAGGGCGTGTCGCCCGAATGGTGGAAGCGGCACACGATGCCGGGTCCGGGAGTACGGGGTTCGCCGGGGCGTGGGTCGTACAGCGAGCGTCCGCCGGGCCACTGCCCCAGCTCGGTGGCCAGTGCCGCGCCGTCCTCGACCTCCTCGGGCCGCCAGCCCGTGACGTCGAGGAGCAGGCCGTCCAGAGGCCCGCCCATGAGGACGGCGTAGCTCTGCCCGGGGACCGGGCCCGGGTCGGGGTCGTCGTGGTCGTGGCCGTACACCCGGCCGCGCAGCAGTTGCTCATCGCCGTTCATTCCTCCAGCTTTCCAGCCGCCACTGACATCGCAGGTCGGGCGAGGCGGCCGAGGCCCTTCCCCAGGCGGGCCGAGGCGTCCGTCGGCGGCGCTGTTGGTGGTGGTGCTGTTGGTGGTGGTGCTGTTGGTGGTGGTGCCATCGGTGGCGCCGTCGGCCGTGACGGTGGTGGTGCCATCGGTGGCGCCGTCGGCCGTGACGGTGGTGGTGCGGTGGACGGTGAGGTGCGTGGCGACGGCGGCAGGCGCGGCGGGGGCGGGCTTCCGCGGAGGATGATCCGGCAGGTGGAAAATAGGTCGATCGACTGCGGTGCCCCGGTCTAGGGTCGGCTGCGTGGCAACGAAACTCAATCAGATCATCGCAGTGGAGAAGGGCGTCAAGTCTCGGGCGCACCAGGACCTGACGGCAGCTCATCACGGCCTGCAGAAGCCCGCGTTGCTCGCCGGCATCTCGCGCACGTACCAGCCGAAGGGCGAGGAGGGCGAGCAGCTGCCGCCCGAGTCGACGCTGGTGCAGGTGAAGGCCGAGGACGTACTGCGGGACACCGCACGGGCGTTGACGCGCCTGTTCGATGTGACGGCCACCAAGGACTGGGCGAACTGTGAGGCGCGCGCGGACGTCGTGGTGGACGGGCGTGTGCTCGTGGGGCAGGTGCCCGTCGCCTATCTGCTGTTCCTGGAGAAGCAGTTGACGGACGTGAGCACGTTCGTCCGCAAGCTTCCGGTGCTGGATGCCTCCGAATCGTGGACGCAGGATCCGTCGACCGACGCGTGGAAGACGGAGGTCGTGCGCACGGTGCGCACGAAGAAGGTGCCGCGGAACCACGTGAAGGCGGAGGCGACGGACAAGCATCCGGCGCAGGTCGAGGTCTACTACGAGGACGTTCCGGTCGGGTACTGGACGACGGTGAAGTTCTCGGGTGCGCTGCCGGCCCGCCGGGTCAACGAGCTGCTGGCGCGGGTGGAGAAGCTGCAGCAGGCGGTGAAGTTCGCCCGTGAGGAGGCGAACAGTGCCGAGGTCACCGACCAGCGGGTCGGCGACGCCGTCTTCGGCTACCTCTTCGGGTAGCGGGGACACCATGAACTCCCCGGCCACAGAACACGGCCGGGGTGCGCGAGGAGCGCAAAGCTGAAGCTGAGCCTTGTCGTGACATCCGCGGTTCCAGTGGAGGTTCGAGTCCTCCTCCCGGCACTTCGTGCCGGGATGGCCCAACCAGGCAGAGGCAGACCGCGGTCAATCTCAGACTATTGCTCCAGACTCAGCATGCGCCGCTCATCGCCGGATCGACCGGGCCCGGGCCCAGGTGCGTCGAAATGCCAGTTCGAATCTGGTCCGCCGAGCTCGATCGGCGGTGGTCCAATGGCAGGACGCGACGCAATGACGAATGACCCGGGTCCTCAACTGTGCCGGCGTGTGATTGTGAGCGGCATCGACAGGGTCCGGGGGCAGGCTACGCCCTCGGACCCGCTCCCTTTTCCCACGTGAGGAAGGGTGCGTCAGCTCGGCTGCCCGGTGGGCATGACGGTGACCTGCTGGAGGTTCACGCGCGGCGGGAGGCTCGCGGTGAAGGCGACGGTGCGCGCGATGTCGGCGGGAGTGAGCCACTCCATGGACTCCTTGGACCCCTCCAGCCACGCGAGGGCGCCTTCGTCGGTGGCGTGGCTCTGGAGCTCGGTGGTGACGATGCCCGGTTCGATCGCCGACACGCGGACGTTCTTGGAACCCAGCTCGGCCCGCAGGTGGCGGGAGAGGTGGGTGACGTACGCCTTGGTCGCGGAGTGGACGGCGAAGTTCGGGAAGATGTTCCGGGCAGCGATCGACGAGGTGTCGACGAGGTCCGCGACGCCTCGCTCGCCGGTCGCCTCGACCAGTTTCGGAGTGAAGGCGCCGATGGCGTTCATCAGGCCGGTGATGTTCAGGTCGATCTGGTGCTGCCACTGGTCGGCGGCCAGCTCCTCGACGGGTGCGGGCAGCACGACGCCCGCGTTGTTGAACAGCAGGTCGGCGCCGCCGAATTCGGCCGCACCCCGGTCCGCCGCCGCGCGCACGGCACACTGGGGAACATGGATGACCGTGGTCGCGAGCTCGCCGATTTCCTGCGTACCCGCCGCGCCCGGGTGACACCCGGGCAGGCGGGGCTGCCCGAGGACGGCCGGGTGCGCCGGGTGCCCGGGCTGCGTCGTGACGAGGTCGCGAGGCTGGCCTGGGTCAGCACCGAGTAGTACGCCCGCCTCGAACAGGGCCGGGCGCAGAACCCCTCCCCCGAGGTCGTCCAGGCCCTCGCCGACGCGCTGCGTCTCGACCCCTCCGAGCGTGAGCAACTGACCGACCTGTTCGCCCGGCCCGCGCCGGGCCGCCGTGCGCCGGCGGGGCCCCAGCGGGTACGACCCGGGCTGCACCTGATGCTGCAGACGCTCGACCACGTGCCCGCGTTCGTCCTCGGCCGACGCAGCGATGTACTGGCCTCCAACCGGCTGGCACGTACGGTCCTCACCGGCTTCGACGCGCTGCCCGCGCCCCGCCGGAACCTGGCGCCGTACTCCAGCGGCGCCTTCGCCGTCGCCGTCGCCGTCGGAACCGGGGCGTAGGCGCACCCGAACGGGGACGTCTTCCCTGCTGACCAGGTGAGCTGTGCGTGTGTGCGCGGGCGCCCCGGTTTGCGCCGGGCGCGGCGCGTGGTGCGCCGGGCGCGCCATGGGAGGGGTGATGCACTCCCTGCGCTCGCTGAATCCGGTGAATATGACAGGAGGTGTGTTGATGTGGTTATGCCCCTGGGCACCTACTCGCCAGCGGTACTCGCCGTTGAGAGGGACACACGATGACGAGCCACATCAGGGATGTCGAACTGGAAGGCCTTCTGCGCCGGGCGCTGCAGGCCACGGGGACGGGTGAGCGCTGGACCGCCGAGGCGGACGAGATGTGGTGCCGGGTGGCGGCCACCGGGTCCGGGACGCGACGCCAGCAGGGCTGGAAGTTACATGTGTCGGCGACGACCGCGTCCGCGCCGGCGGTGCTCGACAAGGCCCTGGGGGTGCTGCTGCGAGGCGGTTCGGGGTTCAAGTTCGCCCGGTCCCTGGAGCAGGTCAGTGCGCTCAACTCCCGTGGCACGCCCCGGGGAAGCTCGGGGAAGTTCATCACCGTCTACCCGTGTTCCGATGCCGAGGCGGCCGCTCTCGCCCAGCAGCTGCACGAGGTGACGGCGGGGATGGCCGGGCCGCGGATCCTGTCGGACCAGCCGTACGCCGTGCACAGCCTCGTGCATTACCGCTACGGGTCGTTCGTCGGCCGGCGGCGGCTGTCGGACGACGGCCTGCTGGTGTGGTTCATCGAGGACCCGGACGGCAATCCCGTGGAGGACAAGAGGACGGGTCAGTACGCGCCGCCTCCCTGGGCCGTCTCTCCGTTCCCCGCCTCGACGCCCGCTCCGTCCCGTACCCGCGAGGCGGGCAAGGGCAAGGTGGTGCTCGGCGGCAGGTTCGCGGTGGAGGAGGCCATCCGGCACACGAACAAGGGCGGTGTGTACCGGGGCAGCGATGTCCGTACGGGCTCCCGCGTGGTCATCAAGGAGGCCCGGCCCCACGTGGAGGCCGACTCCTCCGGGTCGGACGTGCGGGACTGGCTGCGGGCCGAGGCCCGCATGCTGGAGAAGCTGAAGGGCTGGGGACTGGCTCCGGAGCCGCTGGCGGTGTTCGAGCACGCCGGGCACCTGTTCCTCGCCCAGGACGAGATCCCGGGCGTGACGCTCCGCACCTGGGTGGCCGAGCACTTCCGCGACGCCGGATTCGAACGCTACCGCGCCGACGCGCTCGTCCAGGCCGCGCGGCTGGTGGACCTGGTCGAGGCGGCGCACGCCCGCGGCTGCGTGCTGAGGGACTTCACGCCGGCGAACGTCATGGTCCGTCCCGACGGCGAACTCCGCCTCATCGACCTCGAACTCGCCGTCCACTCCGATGACTCCGCCCTGCCGACCCGTGTCGGGACCCCCGGTTTCAGCGCCCCCGAGCGCCTCGCCGACGCGCCCGTGTCCGCCACGGCCGACTACTACAGCCTCGGTGCCACGGTGTGCTTCGTCCTGGCCGGGAAGGTGCCGAACCTCCTGCCGGAGGAGCCCGTCGGCGAGGCCGCCGAGCAGCGGCTCGCCGCATGGCTCGCGGCCTGTGCCGGGCCGCTGGATCTGCCGGACGGCGTGGCGGAGGCGATCCTCGGGCTGATGAAGGACGATCCCACCGAGCGGTGGGAGCCCGCCCGAGCGCGCGAGGCCCTGCGGACGGCGACGCACGGACGGCGGACTCCACGCGCCTTCACCCGCCCCGCGCCGAAGAACGGGGCACGCGATGAAGTGGCTCGGGACGCGGCGGCACAGACCGCCGCGGCGCAGGATCCCGCGGGCTCCGAGGCAGTGGGGCCTGACGTCGTGGCCGGGATCGTGGAGCACCTGATCGGCTCGATGACTCCGGCCGACGACCGGCGGCTGTGGCCCGTGTCGACGATGGCCGGGGAGAGCGACCCCTGCACCGTCCAGCAGGGCGCGGCCGGCGTGCTGGCCGTCCTGACGCGGTACTTCGAGGTCACGGGCGACGCGCGGCTGCCCGAGGTGATCTCCACGGCGGGCCGCTGGATCGCGGAGCGCGTCGACACCCGCTCGACTCGGCCGGGACTGCACTTCGGCGGTCGCGGTACGGCCTGGGCGCTGTACGACGCGGGCCGTGCGATCGACGACCGCGCGTTGACGGAGCGGGCCTTGGCCCTGGCGCTGGCGCCGCAGCAGGCGACGCCCCATCACGACATCACCCATGGCTCCGCGGGGAGCGGGCTGGCCGCGCTCCATCTGTGGCAGCGCACGGGGGACGCGCGGTGGGCGGAGCGAGCCGTCGAGGCGGCCGATCGGTTGGCCGCGGCCGTGCGGCACGGGCCGGACGGCGTGGGCTGGGCGGTTCCCGGGCAGGCCGGCGCGCCGGAGTCCGGTTCGCCGCAGGGCTCCCCTTCGGGGGGTGGCCCGCCGGGAGGAGACTCCTCGGGGTCCGAATCCGCCGGGGAAGGCAAGCGGTATCTCGGCTTCGCCCACGGGACGGCCGGTATCGGCTGCTTCCTCCTCGGCGCGGCGGCCCTCTCGCTGCGACCCGCGCACAGGGACCTGGTCATGCGGGTGGGCGAGGACCTGGTGACCAGTGCCGTGCTGTCCGGTGAGGCGGCGCAGTGGCCGGCTCAGGCCGGGGACGTGCCGACGGCCCCGTACTGGTGCCACGGTGCGGCGGGCATCGGCGGCTTCCTCGTCCGGCTGTGGCAGGCGACCGGGGACGACCGGTTCGGTGACCTCGCCCGCCGCAGTACCCGTGCCGTCGTCGAACGCGCCTCGCGCGCCCCTCTCACCCAGTGCCACGGTCTCGCGGGCAATGGCGACTTCCTCCTCGACATGGCCGACGCGACCGGTGATCCCGTCTACCGCTCGATGGCCGGGGACCTGGCCCGTCTCGTCGTCTGCGAGAAGACCGACCGTCACGGCCAGGTGGTCTTCCCCAACGAGTACGGGGACGTGTCGACCAGCTGGAGCGACGGCTCCGCCGGAATCCTCGCCTTCCTCCTGCGGCTCCGCCATCCCGGGACCTCCCGGCACTGGACGGTCCAGCCGCCCTCCTGAGCCCGCAAGGGCCCTCCCCCGGTGCCTCCCGCACCGAACCTCCACGGGTACGGCACGTCCCTGCCCGCTGGAACGACACGTCCGCACCGGAATTCCGCTCCTCACCCCGCGGACGCGTCCCCTCGACCCCCGGCACTGGATCGTCCATGTGCCGGTGTGCGCGGCAGCACGTTCTGTCGCCACCTCGCAGAAGAAGGAGAAACGCCATGGAGAACCACCAGGACATCGAACTCCTCGCCCAGCTCCACGCCCTGCCGGAGACCGACCCGGTCGGCGTCGACGGAGCCCCGTTCGCCGCCACCTGTGAGTGCGTCGGCCTCCTGACGCTCCTCAACACGGTCTGCATCGGAATCAGCTGCGCGTAGGACGTGCAGCACCATCCGGCCGGCGGCCGGACCCGGGACGACCGCCGGCCGGACACCCACCCGCTCGACAGCGCGGCCGCCCGGCGGCCGCGCCTCCACCGCACACACCCCGCCTGACCTCAGGCGTGCCGACCGCGGCACCCCGGACGCGCGTTGCGACGCGCGCGTGCGTCCGGTGGCCGCGGTCGGCGAACCCCGTGGACGTGGACCATGAGACGAGGACCGGACCCCATGCAGCCACCCGCCGGCGACGCCGAGCCCTCCCCAGCGGCCCTCCTGACGGCCGCCCCCTCCGGTGCGCGCACCGCGCGGCACCCGCCGGGACCCGCGTACGCCATCAGCACGCGTGGTCTGGGCAAGAGCTACCCGGGGCCGGAGGGCACCGTCACCCATGCCGTGCGCGACCTGGACCTGGACGTGGCGCGGGGGGAGACCTTCGCGTTCCTCGGGCCCAACGGCGCAGGGAAGTCCACCACGATCGCCCTGCTGTGCGCCTTGGCCCGCCCCACCTCCGGCGGCGCCACGGTGGCCGGTGCCGATGTGCTGACCGAGCCCCATCAGGTACGACGGCGGGTCGGGATGCTGTTCCAGCACAGTGCCGTGGACGGGGACCTGACGGCCGAGCAGAACCTGTTCATCCACGCGCGGCTGTACGGGATCTCCCGCCGTCACGCGCGCCGCCGCGTCGCCGAGGTGCTGGAGACGGCCGGACTGGGCGACCGGCACCGTGCTCTCGTGCGCACCCTGTCCGGGGGCATGCGCCGCCGTCTGGAGATCGCCCGCCAGTTGCTGCACGCCCCCGGTGTGCTGTTCCTGGACGAACCGACCACGGGTCTGGACCCGCATGCCCGGGCCCAGGTCTGGCAGCACCTGCGCACGCTCCGCGAGCGGCACGGCAGCACGCTCTTCGTCACCACCCACTACCTGGAGGAGGCGGAGAACTGCGACCGCATCGCCATCATCGACCGCGGCGGCCTGGTGGCCCAGGGCACGCCCCTCGCGCTGAAGACCGCGATCGGGGACGACCGGGTCGTCCTGCGCACCGGCGACGACACGAAGGCCCACGACGTCGTGCGGACGCTCGCGCCACCCGATCGCGATGTCACCAGGGACCCGGGCGGCGGCATCTGCCTACGGGTGCCTGACGGCAGTGCCTGGATCCCCCGCCTGTGCGCGGCGCTCACCTCGCACGGCATCGCCGTGCGCTCCGCGTCCGCCACCGCGCCGACCCTCGACGACGTGTTCTTCCACCACACCGGCCGCAGCCTGGACGTGACGCAGCCCGGCCGGGCGCCCCTGCCTCCCGCGGTGCCGGACGGTTCGGCGGAATCCGGCGGTGCCCGATGACCACGTACAGTCGAAGCGCCTCCGACACGGCCGGTGCCGCCGGTCCGGCGGGGGGTGCCGTCGCCACGGGGAGCCCCGACGCTCCGGGCGACGGTCGGCCCGCGCGGCTGCGGCACGAGCTGCGCGCGGTCCACGCCCTGGTCCACCGCGATCTGCTGCGCCTGGCCGGACAGCGCACCCACACGGCGCTGATGCTGCTCCAGCCCGCGCTGTACCTCGTCATCCTCGGGGGTGGGCTCGCCGCCCTCATCCCCCGGTCCCAACTGGGCGTCGGCTACCAGACGTTCCTGTTTCCCGGCATGCTGATGATGACGGTGCAGACACCGGCCATCATGGTCGGCGTGCGCCTGATCACCGACCGGCAGAGCGGCTACCTGCGCGAGCTCCTGATGGCCCCGGTGCACCGGTCGACGCTGCTCCTCGGGAACTGCGCGGGCGGCACGCTGGTCGCCGCGGTCCAGGGGGCCTTGCTCCTCACCCTGGCAGGGGTGGCCGGCCTGCCGTACGATCCGCTGCTCCTCGGGCTGCTCCTCGCCTGCATGATCCTGGCCTCCTTCACCATCACGGCCCTGGCCCTCGCCCTGGCCGTCAGCCTGGACCGGGCGGAGACGTTCCACACGCTCCTCGGCCTGGTGATGATGCCGCTGCTCTTCCTCTCGGGCGGCTTCTTCCCGCTCACCGCCCTCCCCGACTGGGCCCAGACCCTCGCTGCCGCCAACCCCCTCGCCTACGCGGTCGACCTCCTGCGCCGCTGCATCACCCTGCGGGTGCCCGACCAGACGGCCACCGCCGGTCTCACGTGGGCCGGCCACCCGCCGCCGCTGCTCCTGGAGGCCTCGCTCCTCCTGGTGGGCGGCGTCCTCGCCCTGCTGTGGGCCGTCCGCCGTTTCAACCGGCCCGAGTGACGGAGGGTTCGGCGGCCCCACGAGCGGCGGCGGCGGTCCACGGCCGCCGCCGCTCGTGGACACGGCGCCCACAGATGGTGAAGGCCCCCGGAGTGCTGCGCCGGGGGCCTTCTCGTGCGTGTCCGGCCGTCAGGCCCGTCCGCCGAACTGCCAGTTGTGGACCTCGATCGCGGCGTACCGGTCCTGGGTCAGGAGGGTGCGTGCCGTGGCCGGGTCCGGGGCTCGGACCAGTGCGGCGGTGCCGAGCCAGGTGGTTCCGTCGTCGGCCAGCAGCGGACCGTACGCGATCAGGTCGTCCAGGTCGGAGGGGAGGGCGAGGTCGGCGGGCTCACCCTCGCCGAGGCCGATGACCAGGTAGCGGTTGCCGCCGGTCCGGCCGCCGGGGAAGTCCCACATGGTGCGCCCCAGCAGGTTGCGCCACCGGCGTATCAGCACGTCCCGGTAGACGCCGGCCTGGTAGTTGGGCTCGTCGAAGGCGAACGCGCGGGCTGCGGCGGAATCGGGCAGGTCGACGATGTGGATGCTGCCGGTGACGAGGGTGCCGTCGTCGGAGAAGGTCGGGCCCCGGGCGATCAGTTCCTTCTCGAAGCCGTCCATGTAGGCCCAGTGGTCGGCGAGGAGTGCGTCGCGCAGGGGGAGCGAATCGGGCCGGTCGCGGTGGTAGCAGAGGAATTCCATGCCTGATGATCTCTTCTCGGGGGTGGCCGGATCGAGCGGATTCGGTCGCGGTGGGTACGCGGCCCCGGAGGGCGGCTCCGTGGTCAGGGGACCTTCGGGCCGGAGACCGCGCCGTCGACGGCGGTGTACGTCACTCCGTGGTCGGCCAGCGCCTCGGCGACGACGCCGCCGGTGAGGGTGAGGGCCAGCAGGATGTGTTCGTCGCCGATCTCGCGGTCCTTGCGGAACACGGCCACGCGGAGGGACTTCTCCAGGACGGTCTTGGCCTCCCGGGAGAAGGGCCTGCGGCCCGACCACCGGCGGGAGTCCTTGCGGTCGGCCGCGAGGGCGCCGGTGCCGTGGGTCTCCTCGACCCGCGCCACGATCGCTCCGACGTCGATGCCGAGGTCCGCGAGGGCCTTCGTGTCGGCGCGGGAGAGCCCTGCCCGGCGCCGGGCGTCGGCGAGTGCGGCGACGAGGGAGGGGCGGCGGTCCGGCGGGCAGAGCGTCCGGAGCACGGCGGCGGCTCGGGTGTCGTCCCGGTCGAGGAGGGCGAGGAGCAGGTGTTCCTTGGTGACGACGTCGGCGCCGTCGCGCTCCGCGCGCTCGACCGCTCCCTTCACGACGGCACGTGCGGCTCGGGTGAACCGTTCGAACATCACTGCCTCCCGTACTTCTTGTGGACGGCCTGTCGGCTGACTCCCAGTTCGGCCGCGATTTCCTGCCACGACCAGCCCTGGTTCCGCGCGCTGCGCACCTGGACGGCTTCCAGCTGTTCGAGCAGTCGCCGCAGCGCGGAGACGGCTCGCAGCCCGACCCGGGGGTCGCGGTCGCCCGCTCGCGCGGCGAGATCGGTCGCATCGGTCATGGCGTCAACTTACGTTGACAGCGGGTGCCGCGTCAACCTCGGTTGACGCGATTCCCGCCTCCAGACGCTTCTCGGACTCCGCCGTCACGCGGCACCGCGCGAGGACCTCAGGCGCCGGCCGCCAGGATCTCCACGCCGAGCTCCTTCAGCCGCACGATGACCGGGTCACCGGGGTCGGCATCGGTGACCAGCCCGCTGACCCGCTCCCAGGGCAGGACGCGGAAGCGCGACGCCGTGCCGATCTTCTCGGAGGAGGCGAGGATGTACGTCTCCGCCGCCCGCGCGGACAGGGCGCGCTTCATCGCCGCCTCCTCCCCGTCCCCTGTGGTCAGCCCCGCTTCGGGGTGCACCCCGGTGACGCCGAGGAGGCAGAGGTCGGCGGAGACGTTCTGCGCCGCTTCGACGGCCGCGGCGCCGCAGGTGACCGCCGAGTGCTTGAAGACGCGGCCGCCGAGCAGGAAGAGGTCCGCCCGCGGATGGTCGAGGAGGGCGGCGGCGATCGTCGGGCTGTGGGTGACGACCGTGCAGTCGAGGTCGCTCGGGAGCGCGCGGGCGACGGCGAGGGCGGTGGTTCCGCCGTCGAGGATCACCGCCCCGCCGGGGGGCACGAGCCCGGCCGCGACGGCGGCGACCCGCTGCTTCCCGTCCGGGGCGACAGCCTGCCGGGCCGCGTAGTCGACCACCGCGGGCGAGACGGGCAGCGCGCCGCCGTAGACCCGCTGGCAGAGGCCCTCGGCGGCGAGGTCGCGCAGGTCGCGCCGCACGCTGTCCTCGGAGATGCCCAGTTCGGCGGCGACGTCCTTGGCGACGATCTTGCCCTCGCGGGCGAGCAGAGTGAGCAGGTGGTCGCGCCGTTCGGCAGCCAGCATTCGCGTTCTCTCCTGTTCTTGCACGTTTCTGCATGTATCGTAGCGCGCCATGACCGACAAGCCGATGCTCATCCTCGTCGCCGGGCCCTACCGCTCCGGAACCGAAGGCGACCCGCGGGCCATGGCCGCGAACCTCGCCCGCCTCGAAGCGGCGGCGTGGCCGGTGTTCGCCGCCGGCCACGTCCCCGTGATCGGGGAATGGATCGCCCTGCCCGTCCTGCGCTCGGCCGGCGCCGGGCCCACCGACGCGCTCGCCGACCAGGTGCTCTACCCGACCGCGCAGCGCCTGCTCGCCCACTGCGACGCCGTGTTGCGGCTGCCCGGCGAGTCCACCGGAGCCGATCAGGACGTCGCGACGGCCCTCGGTCGCGGCCTGCCCGTCTACCACGACGTGGCCGAGATCCCCCGTCGCACCCCGCAGGAGGCCGCGTGAACGCCCGCCCCGGCATCGACTCCCCCGACCACCGCGGCCGCACCGGCCTCGACCGCGCCGGACGCGACCTGGACGGCAACCCCGACGTCGTGGTCCGCGACGTGGAGCTCACCTCCCGGGGGTGGCACGTCCTGCGGCGCACCACCTTCGACTACCGGCGCCGCGACGGACGCTGGGTCACCCAGCAGCGCGAGACGTACGACCGCGGCAACGGCGCGGTCGTCCTGCCGTACGACGCGGAGCGCGGGCGCGTGCTGCTCACCCGCCAGTTCCGCTACCCGGCCTACGTGAACGGCCATCCGGACGGCATGCTCGTCGAGGCCGCGGCCGGGCTGCTCGACGGTGACGACCCGCTCTCCGCCATCCGGCGCGAGAGCGCCGAGGAGCTCGGCGTCACGCTGGGCCCGCTCACCCACGTCCTCGACGCCTACATGAGTCCCGGCTCGGTCACCGAGCGCCTGCACTTCTACGCGGCCCCCTACACGCCGGCCGACCTCACCGGCGACGGCGGCGGTATCGAGGAGGAGGGCGAGGACATCGAGGTACTCGAACTGCCCTTCCCCGAAGCCCTCACCATGTGCCACGACGGCCGCATCGCCGACGGCAAGACCATCCTGCTGCTGCAGTGGGCCGCCCTGAGCGGGCCCTTCGCCCCGACGGCGGACACCGCCCGACAGTGAGGATGCCGACGGGGTGAACGGCGTCGGCCCGGACGTCGCCGGCCGACCGGGTCGGCGACAGGGCCAGCGACAAGGCCGGGCGACCGGGCCTCAGACCGCCGTCAGCCTCTCCAGGAAGAACTCGCCCGTGGAGGGACGGATGAGCAGGGACTGCACTCGGTAGCGCCCAGGGGGAACGTCCACCCGGATCGCTTCGTCCTCACCGACTTCGGCACCGAGCGCTCCGGAATCCAGAAGGACGTAGGGGCCGCCCAGGGTGATCTCGAACGCGTCGTGCCACTCGTGGGTGTGCACGGCCCGTTCCACGGCGTCTTCCAGCCCGGCGTCGTCATCGCAGGCGACCCACCGGACGAAGGTCGTCACCCTGTCCAGATAGGCCACCGGAAGTCCCTGCCCTCCCAGCGTGAGGACGTCCCCATGGCCCGGCAGGACAACTTTCCCGACGTGCTCCGAGGACACCGCATCCGCCTCGGTACCGTTCCACGACGCCAGATACGGCGCCGGACACAGCGCGTAGTGACCGTAGTCCGTCCCATCGAGCCAATCCACGTGCAGCCACCCCAGACCTCAGCACCCATGTCCGACAACCCTCGGCACGATGGCACACGATCCGCTCTGGCATCCATCAGGGCACCACCCGTACCCCCGGGGTCGCTGACCTGACCCGGCGACGACGCCCGGCACGAGCCCCGCATGCTGTCGTTCGCTCCCTGACCGCGCCTCGGCCTCAGGGAGCGGCGGGGAGGCGGACCGTGACGACGAGACCGCCGTCGGGGCGGGGTGCGAGGTCGAGGGTTCCGTCGTGGGCGCGGACGATGCTGTGGACGAGGGCCAGGCCGAGGCCGACGCCGGGGTGTTCGTCGGTGCGGGCGCGTTCCGTTCCGCGCTGGAAGGGTTCGGTGAGGGTCGGCACCAGTTCCGGCGGGAGCCGGCGTCCCGTGTTCTCGACCCGGAGCACACCGGTGCCGCCGTGCACCTCGGTGCGGACCGACACGGTGCCGCCGGTGGGGAGGTTGTGGACGACGGCGTTCTGCACGAGGTTCGTCGCCATCCGCAGCAGGAGTTCCGCGGAGCCGCTGGTCCGTGCCGTCCCGCCGGTGACGTCGAGCGTGACGCCGCGCCGCTCGGCGAGCGGGAGCAGCGTCTCGGCGGCCTCCTCGGCGACGAGGGACAGGTCGACGCTCTCGCGGGTGAAGGTCCCGCGGTCGCTGCGGCTGAGCAGGAGGAGGGCCTCGGTGAGGTCGATCGCCCGCGTGTTGGCGGCCTGCAGGCGGGCGACGAGTTCGCCCCGGTCGCGCGTGGGGTCCTTCTGCGCGACGTCCAGGAGGGTCCGCGAGATCGCCAGCGGGGTGCGCAGTTCGTGCGAGGCGTTCGCGGCGAACCTCCGCTGCTCGGCGACGTGCGATTCGAGCCGTCCGAGCATGGTGTCGAACGCGTCGGCGAGTTCGCGGAACTCGTCCTGGCGGCCTTCCATGCGGATCCGGTGGGACAGCGATCCCTCCCCGGCCAGCCGTGCCGCGTCCGTGATCCGCGTGAGGGGTGCCAGCATCCGCCCGGCGAGGATCCAGCCCCCGACGAGGCCGAACACGAGCAGGAACGCCATCGCCGCCGCGGCGGCGGGCGCGAAGGTGCGCACGAGGAGGTAGCGGTTGGGGGAGACCCCGAGGAGCCCCTGGGAGTTGTCGGGCACGTAGCGCAGGATGAAGACCCACACCACGGCCAGCAGGAGCGCGCCGGCGACGGCGAGGAACCCGGCGTAGCTGAGGGCGAGTCGGAGGCGGGCGCTGGGCCCCGGGCGTCTACGCACGCGTGCTGCCGGCGGCCGTACCGGGGTCCGGGGTGTCGCCGTCGGGGGTGGTGGTGCCGGGGCCGGTGTCGATCCGGTAGCCGACGCCGGGGACGGTGGCGATGATCCGGGGTTCGCCGAGCCGTTTGCGCAGGGCGGAGACGGTGATGCGGACGGCGTTGGTGAGGGGGTCGGCGTTCTCGTCCCAGGCGCGTTCGAGGAGTTCCTCGGCGCTGACGACCCCGCCCTCGGCGGCGACGAGGACCTCCAGGACGGCGAACTGCTTGCGGGTGAGGGCGACGTAGCGTCCGTCGCGGAAGACCTCGCGGCGGAAGGGGTCGAGCCGCAGGCCGGCGATCTCGCGGACCGGGGGCCGGGCGTACGCGCGCCTGCGGTCGAGCGCCCTGAGTCGCAGGACGAGCTCGCGCAGGTCGAACGGCTTGGTGAGGTAGTCGTCGGCACCGAGCTCGAACCCGGACGCCTTGTCGTCGATGCGGTCGGCGGCGGTGAGCATGAGGATCGGGATGCCGCTGCCGGAGGCGACGATGCGCCGGGCGACCTCGTCGCCGGAGGGGCCGGGGATGTCGCGGTCGAGGACCGCGAGGTCGTACGAGTTGACGCTCAGCAGCTCCAGGGCGGAGTCCCCGTCGCCGGCGATGTCGGCGGCGATCGCCTCCAGCCGCAGGCCGTCACGGACGGCCTCGGCCAGGTACGGCTCGTCCTCCACGATCAGTACGCGCATGTCCGAAGCCTAAGCAGCACCGCATATCGCCACCGTATGCGGTGGCGTGCGCGAGGACGTGTCGACCGCGGGCGCACGCCTCAGCGCGCCGGTTCGGGCACGGGGCGGCGCGGGTCCGGTCGCGGGGCGTCCCGCGTGGTGCGCCACCAGCGGCGCGACGCCAGCGCGGCCAGTACGGCGCCGGCGGCGTTGACCAGGACGTCGTCCACGGAGGACACGCGGTCGAGCCGCAGCACGTACTGCGCGGTCTCGACCAGGGCCGAGCAGCCCGCCCCGAGTGCCAGGACCCTCGGCAGGGACGCCAGCGCCGCGCACCTCATCGGGGCGAAGAACCCCAGCGCCGCGAAGACCAGCAGGTTGCCGGCGATCCCCAGCGGGCCCATCGTGGCCAGGTCCCTCAGCGGCACCAGGGACACCCGGGCGGGCGCGGTGCCCGCCGCGCCGCCCGGCATCATCGTCAGCCACAGGAACGGCACCGTCCCGTGGACCGTGCCCACCTCGGCGAGCGACAGCCGCCACGCCGACCCGGCCCCTTCGGCACGCCGACGGCGCGCGAGCGCCCATGCCACGAGTACGGCCAGCGGCAGCGTGACCAGTGTCATGAGCACCACGCCGTTGAACGTGTCGTAGCACCCGTGCCACCGCCCGGCCATGCAGCGCGGGGCGGACATCATCAGCGGCCCGCGCACGGCGAACAGGGCGCCCGCCAGGGCGAGGACCGCCGCGCCGAGGAGCACGGTCCGGCGCCTGCGACGGGGTGGCGGCGACGGGGGTGGGTTGTGGTTCATGCTCCCAGGGGAGCCGACGGGCCGTTGCGGTGGCGTATGCGGTTTCCGATACGCCCGCGATACACGCCCGCGGCACGCACCTCCGGTGGACGGTCCGCCGGCCCGGCGGGGCCGTCAGGAGGTACGCCGCACCCGGGACACCGCCCGTGCGCCGAGGATCGTGCTCGCCAGTCCCACGAGGATGGCCACGTAGGCCCCGCCGCGCCCGTTGCCGGTGCCGATACCCGCGTCGGCCGTGGTCGCGACCAGGACGCCGAGGGTCAGGGCGACCAGCCCGGCCGCCACGGCCGTCCTGGCCCCGAGGGGTCCGCGGGCGACACCGAGGCGGCCGGCGGGACGGGACACGGCCAGCCAGCCGATCACCGCGCCGGCCAGGCCCAGCAGTGCGCCCGCGGAGGCTCCGGCGCGCCCGGGGCCGAAGTCGTAGACGGCGGCGGCGAGCGGCTGGGTCGAGGCCCGGGCGGCCGCGGGGGCGGCGAGCGCGACGCCGGCGAGCCACACGGTGGTGACGGCGGCGAGCAGGCGGCGGGCGGAGAGTCGAGCGGACATGGAAGAGCTCCTCTTTCTCGGGGCGGTTCGTCGGTCGCGGTCGCGGCACGGGTATCGGTCTCGGTCGCGGGCCGGGCCTCGGTCGCGTTGAGGGGACCGGGCGTCGGCCGCGGTCGCGGGACGGGGCTCCGGTCGCGGTCGCGGGACGGGCCGTCGTCGCCTTCGCGGACGGCTCGTCGTCCCCTGAGCATGTCCGCCGGGGGTGTCCCCGGTCGTCCGCCGGACGCGGACACTTCGCGCTGCCGCCGGCGCGGCACGCGGCTACCGCGGATGCGGCAGGCGGGCGGGAACTACTGCGTACGTGGTAGTCGGCGGCTCGTCTCCGAGGCGGACTCGCCCGCGGCGGCGGCCGGTTAGGGTGCCCGCATGAGTGCAGGTGCGGCCCGGCTGCGGGCGCGGTTCGGGGACGGGGTCGTCGCGGTGGGCCTGGCGGCGACGCTCGTCGTCACGGGGTTCTCCCAGCAGGGTTCCGCCTCGGACGGGCGGGCCGTCCTGGGGTACGCGCTGCTCGCGGTCGGCGGGCTCGCGCTGGCCGCGCGCAAGCGGGTTCCGGTCGCCGTGCTGGGGGTCACGGGCGCGTGCGCCGTCGGGTACCAGGCGGCGGGCTTCGACGTGGCGGCCGTGGCGTACCTGTTCGCCGTGTACGCGGCGGTGCGGGCCGGGCACCGTACGGTCGCGGTGGTGGTGAGCGTGGTCGTGCTCGCGCTGCTGCCGCTCGCGGCCCTCGCGTCGGGATCGCACGGCACGGGCGAGGCGTTCGCGCAGGCACGCGGCGCCCTGGAGATCGCCTGGCTCGTCGCGGCGGGAGCCGCGGGAGAGGCGCTGCGGCAGGCGGAGCAGCGGGCGGACGAGGCCGAGCGGACCCGGGAGGAGACCGCGCGGCGCCGTGCGGACGAGGAGCGGCTGCGGATCGCGCGGGAGCTGCACGACTCGCTCACCCATCAGATCTCGGTCGTGAAGGTCCAGGCGGAGGTGGCCGTGCACGTGGCCCGGAAGCGGGGCGAGGAGGTGCCGGCGTCGCTCCTCGCGATCCAGGAGGCCGGCCGCGAGGCGAGCCGGGAGCTGCGGGCCACGCTGGAGGCGCTGCGCGACGACGACACGAGTCCGCCGCGCGGGCTCGACGACGTCCCGGAGCTGGTGCGGCGGGCCCGTACGTTCGGTCTGGACGCGACGCTGACGGTCGAGGGAGCGCCCCTCGACGTGTCGGCCGCGGTGGACCGGACGGTGTACCGGATCGTGCAGGAGTCGCTGACGAACGTCGCCCGCCACGCGGACGCCACCACGGCGTCGGTCCGGATCGACTGCGGTCCGGACGTCCTCGTGATAGCCGTGGACGACGACGGCAGGGCCGCGTCCGGTGCCGCCCCGATGCCGGGCCTCGGGTTGCTGGGGATGCGGGAGCGCGTCACCGCCCTGGGGGGCCGGTTGCGGGCCGCACCGCGTGACGGGGGCGGCTTCGCCGTCCGGGCCGAGCTCCCCGTGGACCGGTCGTCGTGATCCGTGTGCTGCTGGTCGACGACCAGCCCCTCATCCGCAGCGGGTTCCGCGCGCTCCTGGACCTCGAGGACGACATCGAGGTGGTGGCCGAGGCCGCCGACGGCGGTGAGGGCGTGGAGCTGGCCAGGAAGCACCTGCCCGACGTCGCGCTCGTCGACATCCAGATGCCGACGGTGGACGGCATCGAGGCGACCCGGCGCATCGCCGCGGACCCCGAGCTGGCCGGGGTGCACGTGGTCATCCTGACGAACTACAGCTTCGACGAGTACGTGTTCCACTCGTTGCGGGCCGGCGCCGCCGGGTTCCTCGTCAAGGACGTCATGCCGGAGGACTTCCTGCACGCCGTGCGCGTCGCGGCCCGCGGGGAGGCGCTCCTCGCGCCGTCGATCACGCGCAGGCTCATCGACCGGTACGTCAGCCGGCCCGTCCCCGCGGGTACGGACGCGGTTCTGCGGGACCTGACGGGCCGGGAGCGCGAGGCCGTCGTCCTGGTGGCCCAGGGCCTGTCCAACGACGAGATCGCCGACCGCATGGTCATCAGCCCGCTGACCGCGAAGACCCATGTCAACCGGGCGATGACCAAGCTCGGGGCCCGCGACCGGGCCCAACTCGTGGTCTTCGCTTACGAGTCGGGCCTGGTGGCACCGCACGGCTCCTGACCGGGGCGGGCCGAGGGGGCGTGGTCGTGGGGCCCCCCCCCCCGGGGGGGGGGGGGGGGGGGGGGGGGGGGGGGGGGCGCGGGGGGGGCGGGGGGGGGGCGCCCCCCCGCCCCCCCCCCCCCCCCCCCCCCCGGGCCCGGAGCCGGACGCGGGG